>CAZKRS010000015.1:0-14293 GCA_964555265.1 uncultured bacterium
CCAGGTCCAGGGGAGAATCAGAAGCAACCTGGAAATCACTGCGGGAAGTCTCCCCGTCTACTGTCGCCATCTTCTGGTCCTGGACAAAAGCTCCACTTCGGACTCGCGCTCTTGAAGCCAGGTTTTCCACGTGCACCTCATGTATCCCCTCCGTTGCCGAGTCCTCATCAACAATAGAGGCCGTAAGCACATCGGGGTGAGTGTTGGAAATATCCATCGCTTCAAAAGCTTCCGGATCGGATATATCCCGGACGTTGTTTAAAAGGTTGGCAGTGCGGTTGTTTAAATCACGGAAAGCATCCTGCGTTTCCTGGTGGTCCTCGATCCGGTTTTCGTAGCGCTCGATCGGGCGGGCTTCCAGTTGAATAAGCTGATCAACAATCTGGCCCCATTCCATCCCCGACGAAAGTCCGTCAAATGAAATGCTCATCAAAATCAAACCTCCCTGTTTTTTCCTGCAGCTCCCTTTATGACTTCTCCCTCCGCTGAAGAAACCATTCTATAACGTTCATCGTCAGTCTCCGGCAATAACTTAAACCGGTTTCGTTCGAAGACTTTTTTAACAGTTACATAAGACTCTCTTGTCATTCATTATACAGGATAGAATTTTAAAGAATATTAATCAAGAATTAAATCCTGTGGGGGATAGATTAGCGGGTTATGAGCGCTTCGCGCCCGGGACCGACCGATATATATGAAATATCAACACCCAGATTTTTCTCTATGAAATCAACATACTCCCGGGCGGCCGCGGGCAGCTCGCTGTAACTGTCGCACTCACTTATATCTTCATCCCATCCCTCCAGGATCTCATAAACCGGTTTGATTATTCCCAGCTGCTGGCTGCGGGCAGGAAAAGCAGGCAGCCGGCGGCCTGCTTCCGTCTCGTAATCCACGGCTATTTTCAGTTCATCCAATCCACTTAATATATCCAGTTTGGAAAGCACCAGGTCGGTAAAACCGTTTATCCGGCAGGTATAATTCAACATTTTCAGATCCAGCCAGCCGCAGCGGCGAGGACGACCGGTCGTCGCCCCAAATTCGTCTCCTTTATCCTGGAACCATTCTCCGATCTCATCGTTTAATTCGGTTGGAAAAGGACCACCGCCCACCCGGGTGGTATAAGCTTTTGCCACTCCTACCACCTGCTGCAACTTATGACCGGGAAAACCGCTCCCGGTAACCACGCCCCCGACGGTAGGATTGGAAGAGGTCACGTAAGGATAAGTTCCAAAATCTATATCCAGAAGCGTCCCCTGGGCCCCTTCAAAAAGAATGCTGTCGCCCGACCTGAAGGCCGTATCCAACCGGCCCGGAACATCAACCAGCATCCCCTCCAGCTGGCGGTAATACTCCAGGTATTCCTCGGCCATTTCTTCACCGCTGGTCCCCTCATATTTTTCCCAGCCCTTATCAAGCCCGTCTACCATCTTCACACAGTGCTTGTAGACGATATCTTCATCCGCCAGGTCACAGAGGCGCAATCCCTGCCGGCTTGCTTTATCAACATAAGCCGGACCGATCCCTTTTTCGGTGGTCCCTATCTTCTGCTCTCCCCGCTCTTTTTCCTTAATACTATCCTGGTATTGATGGAAGGGGAACAACACATGGGCCCGCCGGGAAATTACCAGCCTCTCTTCCACCGGGATACCGGCCTTTTCCAGACCGCTGATCTCATCAACCAGTTCCCGCAGATTAACGACCAGCCCCGGACCGATATAAGATATGGCGCCGGCGTGCAAAATACCCGAAGGAACAAGATGCAGAACATATTTTTTCCCCTTCACAACCACCGTGTGCCCGGCGTTGTTGCCTCCCTGGTAGCGAACAACATGATCCGCCCGGGCGGAAAACCTATCGACTATTTTGCCTTTCCCTTCATCCCCCCACTGTGCGCCGATTACCGCCGCTGTCTGCTCCATGACTGGCACCTCTGTAAAATAATCTTTTTAATCCTAACCGCATAATTCAGGGGACTGTAAACTTCATTAATTATTCGGACTGAATCTCTTCTGTTGTTCCGTCGGGCCTGATTATAATTCCTTCTCCGCCGGCAGGGGGCTGCTCAAAATAAAGGTCTATTCTGTACTCTTTTTCCAGTCCTTCTAAGGTTTCCATCGCCTCAAAACTAAGTTCGGGCAACCAGACCGCACAGTTGGGATTTTCCGGTGTTCCTTCCGCAAGAACCGGTAGCAGGCGGTCAATTTCCAGGGCAAAACCCGTTGCCGGTGTTGAGACTCCGTAATTCTTGTAAAGATTATCATACCGGCCTCCACCGGCCACCGGTTTCCCAATTCCGGATACCAGGGCTTCAAACACAATCCCCGTATAATAATCAAGATCCCGAACCACACTTAAATCCAGACTGACCATTTCACCGAAACCAGCCCGGCTCAAACTGTCGTATAACTGTTTGAGATGGTCAAGGGCCCCGGAAGCAGTTGATGAGAGTTTTCGGATCTGCTCCGCCCTGTCAAAAACCTCCTCACCCCCGTACATCTCCGGAAGCCGGGATAATATTTCCTTCTTTTCGGAACTTATCCTGCAACTTTTAAGCAAATCCCGGAGTCCTTCCCGGTTTTTACGGTACATCTCTTTCCAAAGCCTTTCTTTCTGGGAATCATTGAGCTCTATCTCTTCAATTATCCCCTTGTATACCTGGACATGACCGAGGTCAACAACCACATTTTCAAGTTCCAGTTCCTGCAGGCGTTGAAGTAAAAAAAGTAGCAGCTCAAGATCGGCCGAAAATATGTTTTCATCCAGGATTTCCACTCCAAACTGCTGAAATTCCCGCAACTCTCCCCGGCGCAGCTCAAACGACCTGAAATTGCGACATGAATAACAGTATTTACCGGTTAATTCACCGGCAGAAAATTTGCCGGCTAAAATTTTAGCCACCTGGGCGGTGGCGTCCGGTCTTAAGGCAAGTTTTTCCCCCTCGTCATCCTGGAATTGATAGGTCCGTTCTCCCAGTTGCCGGCTGACTCCCCGGGTGATCGAATCATAATAATCAAGGGTGGGCAAATCCAGCTCGTTAAACCCCCGCCGGCTGGCCGCACGGAAAAGACTGTTAATATATTCTCTTTTTTTACGGCTATCCCCGGGCATGTAAACCCGCACTCCCGGCGGCAGCAGGGTTAATTTTCGATCCTGGCTCATCATTTCTATCACCTTCTCAACAGTTCGAATCAGCGGTGAGTCTCACTTTCTATAATCTCTCTTGGAGAATATCAGCCGGTTTCAGGAGGGAACTATATTCCAGAAAAATACCCCGAACACCAATGCCACAGGTTTCTTTGGTTCAAACCAACCGCTGCAGTTTCAGGCGCTTTCTTTTTCTTCCTGCTGCTGGGAATAGACACGCATCGGCTGTTCTTCCCCCCGCACCGCTTCCACGGTTACCACGCATTCGACAATATCCTCGTCCTCGGGTATTTCATACATTATATCCAGCATAATATCCTCCATCACCGAGCGCAGGGCCCGGGCTCCCGTTCCCCGGTCCATGGCCAGGTCAGCGATTTCATGGAGTGCTTCACTGGTGAATTTCAAATTGACATCCTCTATTTCAAACAATTTCCGGTATTGCTTGACCAGGGCGTTTTTAGGCTCCTGCAGGATCCGGACCAGCGCTTCCGCACTCAGGTTGTCCAGGGTGGCAGTTACCGGTATCCGACCCGCAAATTCCGGTATAAAACCGTATTCCAGCAGATCCTCCGGTTCAAGCTTCTGGAGCAACTCGGTCCTTTCCATCTCCGAAAGCGAAATTACATCTGAACCAAAACCCATCACGTTATCATTTAAGCGCCTCTCAATTATATCCTCAAGCCCAACAAACGCTCCCCCGCAAATAAAAAGAATATTATTGGTATCAACCTGGATGTATTCCTGGTGGGGGTGCTTGCGGCCGCCCTGGGGCGGGACATCAGCAACTGTCCCTTCGATTATTTTCAAGAGGGCCTGCTGAACCCCCTCTCCGCTTACATCACGGGTTATCGAAGCATTGTCAGCTTTGCGGGCAATCTTGTCGATCTCGTCAATATATATTATCCCCTTCTCGGCTTCATCAAAATCAAAATCAGCATTCTGCAGCAACCTTAAGAGTATGTTTTCCACATCCTCGCCCACGTAACCGGCCTCGGTAAGAGCCGTGGAATCAACTATACAGAAGGGAACGTTTAAAATATCGGCAAGGGTCTGGGCCAAAAGAGTCTTACCGCTCCCGGTCGGCCCCAGAAGCATTATGTTACTCTTCTCAATATCCACGTCCTCGCCGGCCTGCCGGGGCATTAAAATTCTCTTGTAATGGTTATAAACGGCAACCGATATTACTTTTTTTGCCCGGTCCTGGCCGATAACATATTCGTCCAGCCGGCTGTATATTTCCGACGGTAAAGGAAGTTCAAAATCTTCGTCCGGAACCTCCTCCTCAAGATCGTCTGAAACTATCTCATTACATACCTCCACGCATTCATCACAGATATAAACGCTCGGACCGGCCACCAGCCTCCTTACTTCTTCCTGGTCTTTGCCGCAAAAAGAACATCGCAGATCTTCATCACCATCTCCGTGGCGAAACATAAATATACACCTACCCTGTAAAATACACGGCTCCTGCCTGTTCAATCAGCTGATAAAAACAGGACCCGCAAACAATTCTAACTGGTCCCTCTGAATTTCACCGAATAATTTATTCTTCTATCTCTTCCACATCTTCACGCGATTGTAACACTTCGTCGATTAATCCGTATTCAAGCGCTTCGTCTGCCGACATAAAATGATCACGATCAATTTCCCGGCGGATTTCTTCCTCATCTTTGCCGGTATGTTCAACCAGGATTTCAATAATCTTTTCTTTTATCCGCAGCAATTCCTGGGTTCTTATCTCCACATCGCTGGCCTGCCCCTCGGCTCCCCCCAGGGGCTGGTGGAGCATGAAACGGGAGTTGGGAAGTCCATAGCGATGCCCCTTCGTCCCCGCACCGACAAGCAGCGCCCCCATGCTGGCCGCCTGGCCGACACAGATTGTGTTAACCGTCGGCTTCACGTATTGAATTGTATCATAAATGGCAAGCCCGGAGGTTACCTCCCCGCCGGGACTGTTTACGTAAATAAAAATATCCCGTTCAGGATTGTCCGCCTCCAGAAATAATAACTGGGCCACAACTGTGTTTGCCGTGTTTGAATCAACCGGGCCGCCGATGAAAACGATCCTGTCCTTCAGCAGCCGGCTGTAAATATCATACGCCCTTTCACCTTTCGGTGTCTGTTCTACAACCATCGGTACTGCGCTCATTTCACTCACTCTTCATCGTCCTCCTTATTATCATCTGCCTCTATCGTTTTAATTTCGGCCAGATCAACCAAGTAATCAAGGACCTTATCCTCACGAAGCTGAATTTTCATCGAATTTTTCATCCGCTCATTAATCTGTTCGGAAAGCTGCTCGGGTTCCATCCCGTATTGTCCCGACATCTCCTCCAGGTGCTTTTCAAAATCTTCCTCGGTTACCTCTATCTCTTCTTCGGTGGCAATTGCCTCCAGGGTCAAGGTCAGGCGGATTCTACGCTCGGCTTCCTCCTCCATCTCCTCCATTAGCTCCTCCTCGGTTTTGCCCTGCTGTTTCAGCCAGTCCTCAAAATTCATATCCTGCTGCGAAAGTTGCTGCTTGTAATTCTTGAGCATATGCTCTTTTTCCCGTTCCATTAAACTCTGGGGAACTTTAAACTCAACTCCCTCAAGAAGTGTTCTATAAATTTCATTTCTGATCTCCTGCTGGCGGTTTTGATCGGCCATCTGCTCCATCTGCTCCCGGAGCTGGTCCCGAAAATCTTCGGAAGAGTCGGCTCCCAGCTGCTTCAGGACATCTTCGTCTTCCAAAGAAGGTCGCTGTTCCTCCTGGATCTCTTTCAGCTGCACCCTGAACTGCACTTTCTCCCCGGCCAGATTGTCATCAATAAAATCCTCGGGAAACGTGGCCTGGATATTTCGCTCCTCGCCTACTTTTCCCTCTATCAACCCCTCCTCCAAATCCTCGGGGTAATGCCCGGCCCCCACTTCAATAACCGCATCTTCTTCCCGGGACCCGGGAATCTCTTCGCCCTCTTTTGAAAAACCAACCATATCAACTTTGACAAAATCTCCCTCTTGCACGGGACGGGTAATGGGAATCGGTTTCATCTCCGTCTGGCCGGAAAGATAATCATCGATTTTATCTTCCAGTTCCTCATCCGTCACCTCGTAATCATCAATTTCTATCGAAATATCCTCATACAGCTCCGGTGAGATCTCCACTTCGGGACGAACCTCCACCCGGGCGGAAAAATTTAACTCACCATCAAGATCAACATCGGTCAGCTGAGGCTCGGCAACCGGGTTTAGCTTGTTTTCCCTGTAGACTGTCCGGCAGGCCTCCGGGACAAGCTTTTCCAGAACTTTCTGGTTAAGCTGCGGTTCATACTTTTTCTTTATTATTTTATCCGGTACTTTCCCCTGCCTGAATCCCGGCTCTTCAACCTCCTGTTTTACTTCCGCTATTGCCTGCTCGCGGGCTGTATCAACTTCATCTTCCGGTATCCTGACTGAAAAATTTACAATACAATCCTCGTCCTCTTCAACTTCAATCTCCCATTTCTTCGTATCCACAAATATTTCCTCCTGTTTGAATGAATGTCTGTTTTATCTTCTTACGTAATTTTTTCCGGGGGTTCTGACCAGTTGTTACCTCCGGCTTGCCGCTTGAGAAACTGCTTAAATCAGCAGATGAATGCGAGGGGCGGGAGTCGAACCCGCACGCCACAGGGGCACAGGATCCTAAATCCTGCGCGTCTGCCAGTTCCGCCACCCTCGCCTCTCAACCCGGGTAACGCCGCCCCGATTTTTATCAAACCCTAAGATTGTAGGTTAATTTTAAGAATAATTCAATTTCTCCGCACCGCTCCCCGTTTTAGCAATCCCTTCTCTATCACGATAAAATTATTAGCCCCAAAAATACGGGTTAGATAACCCCTCCACCGGCTTTGCGGCATGGGCTTCCCCCGGTCCCGTTCACTGGCGGGTTGCTACTCGCTGGCTTCCTCGTTCATCTTATACTCAATCCGATTGACGTATTTACGGGACCAGGCCCGCAGCTGTGGATCATGTTTTAACTCCATACCTTTCTTGAAGTAGGGCAGGGCTTCCTTCAGCTCGCCACTTTCAAAATGGATTACTCCGAGCATATAATTAATATTAGCCGAGTTGGGAAACCTTTCAATTAATTCTTCCAGCTTATCCTGCGCCGGCCCGAACTCGCCCTTGTTGAAATATTCCCGGCCTTCCTCAAATTCTTCCGGTGGATTACTCATCGGGAAACGACCTATCCGACTGTAACGAATCTGTTCCCCCGATTGCTCCGGCCCTTCTTCAGCATCCGGCTCCGGTTCGGGTTCCGGCTCCGGCTCCGGCTCCGGCTCAGGCTCAGGTTCGGGCTCCGGCTCAGGCTCAGGTTCGGGTTCCGGTTCCGGTTCCGGCTCCGGCTCAGGTTCGGGCTCCGGCTCCGGCTCAGGTTCGGGTTCCGGCTCCGGCTCCGGCTCAGGTTCGGGTTCCGGTTCGGGCTCGGGCTCTGGTTCGGGTTCGGGCTCGGGCTCCGGTTCTGGATCGGGTTCGGGCTCGGGCTCCGGTTCGGGTTCGGGCTCGGGCTCCGGTTCCGGTTCGGGCTCGGGCTCCGGTTCCGGTTCGGGTTCGGGCTCCGGGTCCGGTTCGGGTTCCGGCTCCGGTTCCGGTTCGGGCTCAGGTTCCGGTTCCGGCTCCGGCTCAGGTTCCGGTTCGGGCTCGGGCTCCGGTTCGGAGTCCTCGGGCTCGGGGGCTTCCGGCTCGGGTTCTTCAGGTTCCTCGGGTTCTTCAGGTTCCTCGGGCTCCCCCGGTTCAGTTTCTTCAGGGGCCGGCTCGACGGGTTCTTCGTCCTCAAGGGCCAGTTCCTCCTCGGGTTCTTCCGGTTCTTCTTCAATCTCCAATCCTACCAGTTCCAGCGCCGGCTGCAGGTGAGGCAGGACTGTTTCCCGGTGGTAATAACCGCCACCAGCAACAGCTACCAATAAAACAACTATCAATATTTTCTGCTTGCTGTTCATTGTTTTTAACTCCCTGTTATTTTCCAGTTTTCCTGGATTATTCTGATTTTATTCCTTATTTTCTCATTTTCTCCGGTTTCCTCAAGCGCTTCTTTCAATATTTCAAGCGCCGCCTGGAAATTACCTTCCGCAATCTCCAGCCGGGCCAGCTCCAGCCGGGGCCCCGGTTCCCCCGGTGCACACTGGACCGCCCACTCTAAAAACCTGCGGGCAGTGGAATAACTATCGCATTTATAAGCGGCTTTGCCAAGCAATTGATAATAATCCGGCTCCCCCAGGTTGTCTTCGGCGGCTTTGAGAGCTTCGGTGGCTGCTTTCCCAAACTCTTTTCGTTCATAATGAATTTTGCCCTTAAGATAATGATACCGGGCACAGTTGGATTTTATTTTTAAAGCCCGGTCAATATGGCTCATAGCCCAGAAAAAATCCCCTTGCTCCAGGTATACCTCGGCCAGGGCTGCGTTTGCTTTTCTAACCCAGGCGGATTCCCGGGTGATGCTTAAAATTTTTTCAAATCGTTGCCGGGCCCGTTCATGATTTTTTTTGCTCTTTTCTTTCTGTCCTTCGTCAAAAAGCCATTGCAGCACCTCTACGGTGGGCATTATTAGCAGCAGCTAACCGTAATATTTTTCACCGGGAAAGTTCCACCGGCGGCAGTGGAATGTCTAAAATCACCGGTTTTTCGTCTTCATCTTCAGGAGGCTCCTCGGCAGGACCCGGATCTTCCAAAATTACTTCCCGGTCCTCGCGCCTGGTTTCTTCATCCTCACGGCGAATTACCTCTACTTCATCGCCAACACGCCGGTATATAAAAGGGGATCTTTCTTCCTCGGGTTCCGGGGCTTCCTCGGGGGACGGGTCGGGGTCATCTGCCTCTTCATCCTCGGCAGCGACAGCCTCTTCTTCCGGTTCACTGGTATCGGCAGGCTCTTCGGGGTCTTCGCTGGGTTTGTCTTCCTTTTCGGGTTCGGGTTCCGGCTTCTCAGCGGTTTCATCACTGACAGGCTCTTCGGGTTCCGGGGCTGGCTGATCAACTTCCTCCTTAACCTCTTCATCAGCATCTTCATCAATATCAAATTCAATATCTTCAAGTTCTATGTCCCGCCGGTACCAATCGGCTTCAATTCTTCGCTGGATCTGGTAGAGACGGTCCGATAAATTGAGCCGGTTGGCCGCCTGGTCAACATCCAGACGCTGGTAATAACGCCGGAACCAGCTCACCCGGTGGCGTCTTCGTTCAGAACGGCTCAATCCCCGCCACCACTCGCCCAGCCGGTCGGGAATTCGCCGGTCAGGCGGAATATATCCCCAGCGGTATTTGGCCCCCAGCTCATTGGGCGAATAATCCTGCTCACTGTCAATCTGCTCAAGAAGCTCCACCATGCGGGCCTCATCAAGAGAAGTGAAAAACTGTTCTTTTACAGCGTTTTCCAGCCGCGCATCCTCTATTTGTGCTTCATCCAGGGCCAGAGACCTCCCGGTGGTTAAAAATAACAGTCCAAAGCTGCAGATTAATAAAAAAGCAGCCGGTTTAATCGCTTGCTTTACTCTCTTTTTGTCCGTAAAAAGGAGCGCGAACAATTTTGCTCACCTCCGGATATGGAGAAGAAAAAGATGATAACCTGTAAAATGGTTCCTCCGGCCACTCGCCGGGAGGATAACTCATGTTTTTCATCCGGGTTATTACTTCTTCAAGCTGCTGGCTGACCTGGTTTTTATCGCCGGAACTAAACCCGTAAAAAACAGTGCCGTAGGGCCGGCAGATATCTCCTTCCGGCAGATAATCTTCCAGCAGCAGGGCCAGGCTTTTCTGCCAGCCGACAATCTTTTTTCGCGGCATTTCCCGACATAGCTTTTCAAACCCGGGAACAACTATATGCCAGCAAACTAAATTATCAGGGGCTTGCTCTATTTTATCCCTCAGGCAGCGGCGCCACTGTTTGAATACCGCCAGCCCCGTGCTTCCGTCAGTAAGAGCCCGGCGGCGCCATTTTCGACTGCCGCAGACCATCTGCAACCGGTCACAAACCAACCCCAGTGCCCGCTGGAGGGTCAAACGTCTCTCTTCATCAATATTCTCGGCAGTTTCACTGTAAAATATTATTATTCCTTCAAGCTTATTCTCTATAAAAACAGGAGCAACATGCAGGCTTTTTATGCCCGCCGAAACCTCGTAATCCTCCAGCCGGGACGCCTTTGGAAAAGCAAGAAGCTGGCCGTTTTCACCCGAGTTTTTAAGCCTTCGCGCCAGGGTGTCGTTCCGGTTGATAATTTCGGGTGGCTCCACAGCACCATTATTTGAAACTAATTCGTAAGCGTCATTATTCCGCCAGTAAAACGCTGTCCCTTCAATATCCAGGTTCCTGTTGAAACGCCGGGTCAGTTCTTCCGCAAGCTCCGCAATTTCATGGGTGACCGGCAGATCATCAAGCGAACTTAACAGTTGAACCTGGTTTTTTTTATCAATTTCCATCTGCCGGAAATGCTCGGCAACGGTTAATATCTGGGTGAAATATTTGAGCAGAAGCCTTAATAACCGTTTTTCCTCTTCCTGGAAATAACCGGGTTCCGGATGTTCCAGAAGCAATACCCCGATTTTTTCGCCGTCTCCTTCCACCAGCCCCCCGAGTAAGGAACCCACTTCTGTTTGATTGTGCCGGTCAAGAGCCTCCCCGGCAAGGGTCTCGTTTTTTACGTCTTCGATTTTTAATATTTCCTCGCTCCGGGCAAGCCAGTCCAGACACTGCTGGTATATCTTCCGCCGGGCCGGGGGCGTGACTTCCGCCAGGGCCTCGCCCCGTAATTGATAAAATCCCGCCTGTTCAGCGGGGATGAATTCACTGACCCGGTTCAAAACCTCCTGCACTATCCGCCGGTGATTTTTCTCCCCGAGAGGATTTACATCATACAGCTTCTCCATTACCTGAAGTTGATCCTGGTTTTTGGTCAGCCGTCTGACATTCAAATCAATAATAAAAATCTCCCGGACCAGCGCAAAAAAATCCTTGAGCTCTCTCTCGGTCGTTTCAACCTGCTTCGACCATTCCAGGACTATAATTCCGATTAAATCTCCCCCCTGTTTAACAGGTTCGATTATTACTTTTTCAAGATCCACCGGCTGACGATGATACTGGAGATTACGCCAGTCAATTTGATTTTTGGGCAGTTTCAACCGCTCACCGTGGCGAAGAACCCAACCCACTCCCTGCCCCACGTCGGGCGTGAAGGTTGTTTCCTCATCAATTTCACCAACCTGGTTTATTAAATATCCGGGGGTGGCTTTGCTGGAAAATACATGGAAATAAAATAGATTGCTGAAACCCAGTCTTTCCCGGGCCTGTTCAAAATAACCGGTTATTAACTGCTGCAGGTGATAATCCGGGTCTTCCCGTCCGGAATCACGCCCCGGGAAAGGCAGGGGCTGCTTCCCCCCCCCGCCAACCGGACTGTTTCTACGCTTCGTTTTCGATTCCGTCGAATCCTTTTTTCGCTCTAAAAATCTCTCGTGGGCCAGGGAAGCCAGGTAAGGAACTATTAATAACAAGGCCCAGTGCAGGGGATCAAAAGCGGTTACACTCCCCTCCACCTCCATTAAATATATATAATCGGCAGATATTGCCAGAACTCCCGGGATGACCGCCAGGGAAGAAAAAAGAAACCAGCCCCCCGACCCGAGCACTAACAGTAAAATTATCCTGTATAAAAAGTGGGAATTAATTACAAAAATTAAAAGAAAAGAAATGGCTCCCAAAAATATTAGCCACAGGAACTGGAAAATTGGTGAATCAGTCATTGTTTTCTACCTCTGCGTATAAACCAACCAGGATCCCAAAATCACTCACTGTAAAGCTTTCGGACCCCGTTGTTTTCATGAATTCATCAATTATCAATATCCCCGGCCCTATGACATCCTCGCGACCGTCCGAAATTATGGGGATCTTTTTTAAACTGGAAAATTTTTCGTCTTCAAAATCTACAAGCATATCGTTTAGTTTTTTCCTGTCTATAACATCCCCATGAACAAGCCGGGAATTATACCTGTTTAACCCCCGGCAATAAGCCGAAATGGTGGTCCCCGTTCCGCCAACCACAATCAGCGGACTGTTAAATTTTACCCCGGTCGGCAGACAGGAACTGATCTTTTCCCTGACCGCCGGTTCAAACTCTCTTTTCCAGCAATCACCGCTAATATGTTTTTCACGCAGGCCGACCACCCCGAGGGGAAGACTGTAAATATGTTCGACATTATCAGCCGTAAATACAATTACCTCCGTGCTGCCGCCCCCGACATCAATAATAGTCCCTCTATTCTCCCCGGGCAACGCTTTTTTTACTCCCTGGAATGTTAATTCTGCCTCCCGGCGGCCCTCTATTAACTTCGGCCGGACTCCGGTGGTCTTCTCCACCCGGTTGAATAATTCTGATCTGTTCCGGGCCCGCCGGCAGGCGCTGGTCGCTATCCCCCCCACCCATTCTCCCTCTGAATCTTTGATTCGCCGCTCGTATTCTCCTAAAACTTCCACTACTTTATTTACCCGGGAATTCTTTAAATAACCCTCTTCATCCAGCCCCTCCCCCAGCCGGGTCACCGTCATTCCCCGGTCAATCACCCGGGCCGGTTTGAACTTTTCGGCCGGGCCCTCCACAAGCAAAAAACGGGTGGAGTTACTCCCCAGGTCATAAACGGCCCGTCTATTCTGACGGGCCGACATAAACAGAAGCTTCCTGCAGGGATATATCCGGTGTTTTTAACCCCAGGACGTTAACGGCCTCACCCCAGAAATGAACCGGCGGGATTTCATCCCGCAGAAATATTGTTAATTCAGGTTCAACCACCAGCATCCGGTTGTAAATATTCCCCGGCGGCGCGGCCGGCGTTTCCGGGGGTTCCCATTTTTCCCGACGCACTGCATCTACCTGCTCCAGGAATTGATTTTTTTGAGCAAGCTGCCCGTAGTTATAATAAAATATTCCCCCCGCCACCAGGACCAGGACCCCGATAAGTAGAGCTTCCAGCCAGTGCTCGAGCAAATAAATCTTTACAGTAGAATACTCAATCATGCTCCCACCTCCTGCTTCTCCCGGTATTGATCGGCCCTGTCCAGGTCAATTTTTACCACCGTGGTCACTCCAGACTCCTCCATCGTCACCCCGTAGAGCTGGGACGCCGCCTGCATTGTTATTTTATCATGTGTTATAACAATAAACTGCGTTTCTTTGCTGTAACGGTGAAGCAGACTTACAAACTGGGAAACATTGTCATCGTCAAGCGGGGCATCCACCTCGTCAAGAAAACAAAACGGAGTGCTTTTGCGCTCATACAGGGCAAAAAGCAGGGCCAGCGCCGCCAGCGATTTTTCCCCCCCGGACAGTGCCGACATCGTCTTCAGATTCTCTCCGGGCGGCTCAATCTCCAGCGTCACTCCCGCTTCAAGAACAGATCCTTCCGTCAGCCTTAAATGACCCGAACCCCCGCCAAATAATTCCGATACCAGTTCCTGGAAATAATCCTGTATTTCTGCAAAAGCTTCCCGGAACTGCTGCCGGGCACGGTCATTTAAACGGCGTATTACCTTTTCTAATTTCTCACAGGATTTCTCAAGATCTTCTTTCTGATCCGCTATCTCTGCCACCTCTTCCCCCAGCTTCTCGGCCTCCTTGTCCGCAAGCATATTTACCGGGCGCAAATTTCTCAACCTGTTTTTCAGTTTCTCAATCCGGCTGTTTAATTCACCGTGACTATAGTCGGCGGCCGGTCCCGTTTCTATTTCCTCCAGCTCCTCCCGGCCCGGCTCCACTTCCAGCTCTTCCTCCAGGAGACGGGATTGCTCTTCATATCGCACTTCTTTGTTCGATAATTCGTTTTCCAGTTTTTCCAGCTGCCCCTTCGCTTTCTCGGTCTCTCTCTCATATTTTTGAAGCCGGGAACTTACCTGCTGGGATTGTTTCTCACATTCCGCCCGTTTTTCGGTGAATAACCGGTAGAGCTCATCCCAGGTTTTTTGCTCCGCCTGTATAAACTCCCGGGACAGACTCTTTTGCGTCCTCTCTTTTTCCTTTTTTAACATCTGACTGCAAATTTCTTCAAATTGTTCCCCCGCTTCAACGGCCTGCCTGAACATCATTTCCCGCCGCCGGGATCTTTGGCTGATCTCCCCCTCAAGCTCCCGCTGGCGGGA
>CAZKRS010000015.1:14303-15265 GCA_964555265.1 uncultured bacterium
AGCTCCCGCCAGGTGTCCTGGAATTTCTCCAGTTTTTTATCTATCTTTTCCAGCCGGCGTCGAAAATCTCTGCTATCTTTTCGACGCCGGGCCTCCCGGTCGGCGATCGTGGAAGCTATTTCTTCGCCCCCTTTCCGGTTAACACCGTTAGCTATCTCCTTTTCTATAATCTCCACCATCTGCAGGTTGAGATTCTGGAAATTATTGACCAGTGTTTCATATTCATGACGGTAATTGCTTGCCTGCTCATAGCTGGCCCGAACTTCCTCCTGCACCCCCTGCAGAGCATTCATAACCTGGTCTTCACGCTCTTTCAACCGCTGCAACTGCCGCTCCAGCCGGGACTGGCGGTCCTCATACTTTCGGACCGCGTACCGGGCCTTTTTTAACTCTACTTCCATATCTTCCAGCCTTCTTCCCCTTGTCAATAACTCCCCCCCTTTCTCTTTTCGCTTCCCGCCGGTTATCGCCCCTCCGGCCGCTATCCTTTCCCCCTCCGGCGTAACAATAATTTTTATTCCGGGGGCTTCGGTTTTCTCCCATAGCCGGTAAGCAGCCGGCAAATTTTCCACAACCAGCACCCGGCCAAGTAAATACCTGACTGCCGGCTCAATCTCTTCGGGGTATTCCACCAGCTCGGAGGCAATACCCATCACCCCCGTTTCATCAGCCAACCACTCCCTGTCCGGAAGACTGTCAGTCCGGATATCATCCAGCGGCAAAAACGTCACCCGGCCTTCACTTTTATTTTTTAAATACTCAACCATTTCTTCCGTGGCTTCTCGACTCCGGGTGACTATATTCTGCATCTCTTCGCCAAGAGCTATCTGAAGAGCGGAGCTATACTGAGGGGGAACATCTATTAAATTGGCAACCACTCCCACGATTTCCGAAAACTGCCCCTCCCGATGCGCCTGCATTATATGTTTAACCCCCCGGAAAAAACCCTCGTAACGGCTGTA
>CAZKRS010000015.1:15275-17694 GCA_964555265.1 uncultured bacterium
CATCTGGCTTAACGTCTGCCTTTTACTTCTCAGGGCTTCCAGGCGCTGGCGCTGGTCATCCCCCTCTTTTTTAAGCTCGGCGGCAAGTTGTTTGACACAGTTTATCCGCTCCCGGATGCGCTGAAGCTGCAGATTTAACTGCTGCAGATGTGAACTGACATCAATATATTTCCCGTGGGCCCGGGCCAGGGACTGTCTTTTCTCAAGTACAGCCCCCCGGGTTTGCTGCAGGTTTTTCTCCAGCGATTTTTTCTGTTCCCGAAGTTTTTGGGCTTCCTCCTTCAGGTTCTGCTGCCAGTGTCTGAATTCACTTTCCTCGCTGATCTGAAAAAGAGACCGGTCACGGATAGTTTCCAGTTGACTGTCTAAATCACGTTTCTCCTCCCGCAGTGTTTCCTCTATTTCACGTATATGCTCCGCTTCTGCTTCCCGGATCCTCCGCCGGAGACCAACCCGGTAAAGCCGGACCTGTTTTTGGGTTAGTTGCTCTAATTCTTCCCGTCGGTTTCGACGGGCATTTTTTATCGATTGTTTTTCCCGGGTAAGCTGTTCCTGCAGGGACTCACAACGTACTTCAAGCCGGCCTATCTCCTCGCTCAACCGTCTTTCCGCGCGCAGAACCGGCTGCCGGAATGAGTCAACTTTCTCCCGGGCGGCATCAATCCCGTTCAGACGGGACCGGATTTCTTCCTGGGCGGCGGCCACTTCATCCCGGCGGGCCTCCACCTCTGCAAACTCTTCCGCCGCGGCCTGGTTTTTGTGCTCTAATTCCTCCACTTCTTCTTTGAGCTGGAAATAATTGCGGCGGGCTTTTTCTAAGCGACACTGTCGTAATTTCCCCTGGATTTCTCGAACCTGTTTTGCCTGCTCGGCCTGGCTTTTTAACTGCCCGAGTCTTCCCCGCTTCTCCCGGAGATCCTTCTCCACCACCCCCAGTTCCTCCCTGGTCTGTGCCAGGCGCTTACGGGTCAGGTCGCGGCGGTGACGGTACGTGGATACCCCGGCCGCCTCCTCTATTATTTCCCGCCGTTCCTCCGGCTTGCTTTTTATTAAATCCTGGATCTCGTCCTGGCCAATAATAGAATAAAGATCCTGCCCGATTCCCGTGTCCCGAAATAAATTTTTGATATCTTTCAGCCGGACCTGCTCTCCGTTTAAATAATAAGTCCCCTCACCCGACCGGTCCACTTCTCTGCCCACCTCAATCTCATCCTCCCCCTCCAGAACATCCTGGCAGTCTGCAAACGTCAGCCGGGTCCGGGCTGTGTTTTTGGCGGACCGCCGAACATTTCCGTTGGATATAACATCGCTTATCTGCTCCCCGCGCAGTTGCTTGGCGCTCTGCTCTCCCAAAACCCAGCGAACCGCATCAAGAACATTGCTTTTCCCGCACCCGTTGGGCCCGACAATAGCTGTGATTCCTTCGGGGAATGTAAACTCCGTGCGAGTGTAAAAAGATTTGAACCCGTTCATCACTATCTTTTTTAAATACAAAAGAGCAGGCCTCCGCTTCTACCGGGTATCCCGATCTACTTTGCCGTGCTGGAGAGCTCGTTTAAGAACCATGTAAAAACTTGCCGCTCCGGCGCCTAAAACTAAAAAACTGACCACCGCTCCCGCCGGGTAAAACCAGCTTGCCGGGCGCTGGTTTTTTATCAATTCCCGCCCCAGCCCGGAAAGATAGGTATGAGGAAAAATATACGACAGTTGATACAGGACAGGCGGAAGCCAGAGGGGACGAATAAATACGCCCCCCAACCATTCAACCACCCGCCGTAAACCCCGACCAGTATCTCCGGTCTCGACAACCAGGCTAAGAGCCTGGAACAATAAACCCCAGCCCAGGGCCCCCGGTATAAGAGCAAAATATAACAACCAGTAATAAGGACTGAGTAAAAAAGAGGTGGAATAACCTCCGGCTGCCATAAGCAGGAAAAATATAACCAGACCACCTGAATTTATAACCAGCTTCCCCGCCAGACCGTATAACCCCCAAAAAACCGGCGGCACCGGGATACTACGCCAGCTTGCCGGTAACTTAAAACCACCGGTATATACCTTACCGGCATGCAAAAACGGATGCAGTAAAAAAACTGTCGCCAGCCCCGGCAGCAGTATCTCTATGTACTGGCCCCCTATCTCCGCCGGAATTGAAAGTATGATCCCCGCTATAACCAGCAGCCCCACCAGTTTGAAAAAAATTGCCCAGCTGCGGTTCGTTATTTTTAAAAATTCATACCTTAAAAGTAACCTCATCCGGTTTAATCCCGTTACTAATTCTTCCCGGTTAAACAGCATTATAATCCACCTGCCTGCCCTCTCTTAACTACAGCTGACGAAGATTCAGTCCGGTACCAAGCTCAGCGCGATTGCTGGCTCAAAATAAGGTCATCCCCCGGTTGTCGAGCGCGTCCAACAC
>CAZKRS010000016.1:0-7540 GCA_964555265.1 uncultured bacterium
AGTCAGCAGGTGCTTCACTTTTGCCTTCTACTGATATGGTTATTCGAGGCCGGGGCAAGGAAGCAGCGCTCCTGCAGGGAGCGGGAACACTCTGTGGGGCGGTATTGCTTGCGGTGCTTACCCCGTTTTTCTTTATAATCTGGCCATTTATTTACGAGGTATTAAGTGCTCATTTACACTGGCTGCTGGGAGTAATCATGGTTTTTTACATAATGAGTGAATGGCCGAAAGGAGCCGGACGGGGGGGAACCACCTGGCAGAAATTTAAAGATGCCTGGAGAAATCTGTTTGCTGGATTACTTACATTTACTCTCGCCGCAGCGTTCGGGCTTGTATTTACAAGCAAAAGCATTATCCCCGTTGATATGGCTTTCCAGAATATAATGCCCGTATTTGTAGGATTTTTTGCTGTTCCTTCGATTATCCAGAGTATAATTTCTGAATATGAAGTTCCCGAACAGCAGGATACTGACTATTTAAGCGCCGACTGGGTAGATTTTGCATATGGCAGCAGTGTGGGAGTTTCCGGGGGGCTTATGGCCGCTTATATGCCGGCGGTGACGGCTGGTATTGGAGCGCTTTTTGCTGGTCATGCCACCAATCACCAGAATCTTGACCGCCAGGATATACGTGAGGCTCCAGAAGATTCTGAACTTGAAGTGGAAGTTCACACTCCCGAGATGTTCTACCGGCAGGAGAGAAATTTTCTTATTTCAGGTGGTGTTGGAAAAATATTTTATTACGTCGGGGCTTTTCTCTTTTTATTTGTTTTGACCGAGATGACGCCGTCGGGAATGGGCCGGGGAGGGTTGAATTTTATCTTGCGCCCTGTTTTTGCCCCTGAACCGGGAGATTACTGGATTATGGTCAGTTCTATTCTTCTGGCCGGTTCACTTTCTTATTTGTTGCTGGAATTACTCACCCAGTTAAGCATCCACAATGTTCGAGAAATACCAGTTCGTTATTTGTATTTTTTCTCCTTGACCCTGATTTTTGCAATTATATTTGGGATGACCGGCTGGGCGGGGGTTTTTGTTACTGCTATAACCACCTGTATTGGAAGTATACCGGTATTTTATAACTGCCGGCGCAGCCATTGTATGGCCGTGTTACTGGTTCCGATTGCCCTGGGAATGGCCGGTTATGGCGATTATATATCCGAACTACTGGGACTGGTCTAAATGAAAGGTTTAACTCATTTTGTGTCCGGAGTTGCTGCTGCCACTTTTATCCCCGAGGTTGTCCGGATGTCTGTATCCAGCCGGGTTGATGCAGCAACGGTGGGTGATTCTTTTATAATCTGTCTGGCCGGTTTGTATGGAGTTTTACCGGACACTATGGATTTTAAGATGGGCCAGTTTTTTTCAATAGCCGATTATGAAATTGATCCCGATCCCCGGGAACCCGACCCCCAGCAGATGGCTGAGGTCCTGGGGAAAGCAATTGAAGAAGCTGATCGGACGGGTGAGGAAATCAGGGTCCAGTTCTTCCCAATCCAGCTTGGAGCTAATCGCTGGCGGCAATACGTTATTATGTTTGAGGAAAAGTCAGTGGCGATTCAGTTAAATGAAATTGTCAGCACCTCCCAGCTTCCCATACCGGGAACGGAACCTGAGGGGAAAAGAGTAGGAAGATATGAATTTGAAAATGCCACTCTCAAGGGGCGTACGGATGATCTGGACTGGTTGAACCGGGGAATTCGCTGGTTGAGGCAGCAATTTAAAGGAAAAGAAAAAAAGAAAGGGGGATTGAAACCTTCAACAATAGATATTTTAAGCGGGACTCAGTTTGCTTTTAAAAAAGAATCTGACGGTCGTATATATCAAAACTGGCTTCCCTGGCACCGGACCTGGTCGCATAGCTACGTTCTGGGGGCAATGCTTTCCATTCCCGCCTTTGTGATTCCTTACTTACTTGATCTGACCAACTGGTGGCTTTATGGAGTGGTTTCATTCCTGGGTTTCGCTGTTCATATTACTGAAGATATGACCGGCCATATTGGCGGAAGCCTGCTCTGGCCGCTTATGAAAGCGCGCACGGAAGGCTTTGAAATGTTTCGAGCCAGTGATCCGCGAACAAACACCACGATTATTTATTCGGCAATAGTTTTAATAATCTGGAATCTTGATCGTTTTACCACCAATTTGATACCTATCCTGGGGGAACAGTATTTTGGTTTTCTTCCCGGCGATGCAATATTTTTGTTTTTCTTTATAGTTGTCCCGGTGGCAATTTACCTGTTGATAATTGCAGAGGTAAAAAAACAGATTAAGTCCAGCAAAAAAAGAGAAGCGATGGATGACCCCGATGGAGTTGGTGAACCGGTCGTTGATTAATTTTTTTAATGAGAAGCAAAATAATATTCAAGGGGGGCTACAGTGAATAAAAAACAGTTTATTAAGATGGTGGATGTAAATTCAGAACTGGCAGAAGAAGCCTGGAACGAAGCCCGCGGGGATCAAAAAAGAGCCAAAAAATTAATCAAACCGGCCAAATTATGGGTAAAGGGACGTTTCGGTAATTCAAGTCGTTCCGGATTATTTATAGTTGAGATGAATTGCCAGGAGAACAATGTATATAATCTGGATTGTGTTGTAATCAGCAAAGGCAATGTGGAGGGAGCTTCCCCCCGGTTATCCCCAAAAAAATTCGGGAAAAAACTGGAAAGTGCCGCTCGCAGCTCTGATTATCTTGAAGGTCCCACCAGCAAGCTAAAAACCACTCTTGAAGAGTTCTGGGAAGGTGACGATTCTCGCCCCCGCCAGGCGGTAAAAAATGAGGAGTTTGAATCTCTTCCCAACCTCCATCGTTCAGTCCTGGACGATGGATTGGATTTTGAGGTGGATAACAAGGAAATAACTTTCACCCTCCGCCGGGTTATTGATCTCGATGAGGGTTTGGAAGAAACAGAAGAAAATGTAACAGTAATTCCCTGTGATGTATCTGTAAGCCCGGTTGCCGGGTTGAATTTTTCCAGGTTGAATAAAGGCGATGAAATTTTGGTTACCCTGGAGGAACCCGACGGCGGGAGCGAAAAGCAGAAGGCTTATAAAAAGGCAAAAAAACTTACGGATTCGGAAGGGTTTGTTCCGGCGAAATTGAAATCTGGAGAAGTAACCGAAGCCGGTAATGTCCTTTTGAAAATGGAAATAATGCCCGGGGTATGGGGAGAAACTAAATGCGGTCGGGACATCAGTATCCTGGTTTCGGAAGAAACCGCCGACAAGAAGGGACTGGATACCGGGGGAGGTGCTCTTCAAGGGGTAAAAGAGAACATATTGCCCATCCTTATGCTGATAGGAGCTTTTGTTCTCCTGGTGCTTGCCGTATTGTATATATTTTAAAAACAAGTAGATTTTATGCTTTTTAACAGTTGTTATCTGAAGCAAATCTGGTATCATTTCTTAGCTTAAGAAATTAAATCCTGCCTGTCCGTAGCAGCGGACCTTTTCCGTGGGAAAAGTCCGAAGGGAGGTGAGAATATTGCGAGAGTATGAACTGATGTTTATCCTGGATATTAATCTGCCCGAAGATGAACGCCGGGATATTGCGAATAAAATTGAACATGAGCTGGTTGACCTGGGGGGGAAGATACAGGATTCTATCCAGTATGGTGTTCGTGATCTTGCCTTTCCGATCGAAGGAGTTACCCGTGGCGATTATCGATTAATCAAGTGTGAGCTTGAGCCTTCGGTATGCAAGGAAGTCCAGGAACGACTTAATTTTCGCGATGATATTCTTCGTTATCTTCTGATTAATACTGAACAGGATCTGCAGCTTGGCGAAGAATCTGAAACTGAAGAGAAGAAAAAAGAAGCTACCACCTAAATTCCAGGGGAGGAATTATTATGGCCCGCGGCTTGAATCGCGTGTTTTTGATTGGCAATCTGACAAGAGATCCGGAGCTCAGGTATACTCCCAACAACACTGCAGTGGCTGATATGGGACTTGCAGTTAACCGGACTTACCGGGATCAATCCGGTGAGACCCAGGAGGATACCACATTTGTTGATATAACCGCCTGGGGTCGCCAGGCTGAAAACTGCAGTCAGTATCTTGCTAAAGGTAGTCCTGTTTTTGTTGAGGGGCGCCTGACTTTTGAAAGCTGGGAGAATAACGAAGGCCAGCGCCGCTCCAAGTTGAAAGTCACAGCCCAGCGGATCGATTTTTTGGGTTCCGGCCAGCAGACCGAAGGAGCGGAGAAGACTCAATCCGCACCCGCAGCTCAGGATTCTCCCGAAGAGATCCTGGATGATGTTGATCTCGAAGAAACAGAGGATGATATTCCGTTCTGAGATCAGTCCGGCACCGGTGAATTTTAGCAAGACATGAGATTATTTTTTAATTCAAGTTTGTGTTTTTTAATGAACGTTTGAATTCATCCTGGACAAAAAACAGGCCAGGAAGTTTTTGGAGGTGAAAAGAAAAATGGCTTACAGAAGGAGCACACCCCGGAATAAGAAACTTCCGGCCGAGGTAAGCTACCGAAGACCTGATTTGCTCAAGGAATATATTGATGATGATTATAAAATTTTGCCCCGCCGGCGGACCAAGCTGGCTTCCAATCATCAGCGACAGTTAACCAAGGAAATTAAAAGAGCCAGGTTTCTTGCCCTTTTGCCGTACGCAAAAGAGCATTGATCAATTTGAATTATTTGGAGGTAAATTGAAAATGGAAGTTATTTTGACCGATGATGTGAAAAATCTCGGGTTGAAAGGGGAGGTTGTTGACGTGGCGGACGGGTATGCTCGAAATTACCTTCTCCCCCAGCAGCTTGTTGTTCGGGCCACCGAAGCTAACCGCGAACGTTTTGAGCGCAACCAGGAGGAAATTGAGCAGAAACGAGAAAAAATGGTTGAAGAGGCCCAGGATCTTGCTGATGCCCTTGAAACGCTTACACTGACGCTTGAGAAAGTCGCTTCTGAGGAAGGAAGCCTGTATGGTTCTGTGAATCAGAGTGATATAACCGATGAACTGTCCCGGGAAGGATTCGACCAGGTGAAATCAAAACAGGTTATTATTGACGAAGCGATTAAGGAGCTGGGAGAATACGAAGTAAGAATCAACCTGGCCGGTTCAGTTGAAGCGAAGGTGAGTGTGGAAGTTGTCCCCGACTGAGGTCAGCTCTGATACCGATATAACCCGCCAGCCCCCCAGTTCCCCTGAAGCCGAGCAGGCTGTTTTAGGTTCGATGATGCTTGCCGAGCAGGCCGTCAGTAAAGCTCTGGATGATCTTGATGATCCAAAATATTTTTATAAAACCGCTCACCGGATTATTTTTGAAGCAATAGCGCAGATGTTCGAAGAGGGCCAGGAAATAGATGCGGTTACCCTCGGGGAAAAGCTTGCTGATGACGATCAGCTGGAGCAAGCCGGTGGATCCAATTACCTGGCGGAGCTCGTCAACTCCGTTCCTTCCGTTGCTCATGTTTCCCATTATGCCGAGATAGTTAAGAAAAATTATATGCACCGTGCTCTTATCGATACCTGTTCTGATATTATCGAGATGAGCTTCAATCGCCATGAAAATGCCGAGGACCTGGTGGATAAAGCGGAAAAGATGATTTTTAGCGTCAAGCAGGACCGGGTCAGCGAAGGTGTGACTGCAATTGGTGATATCATCAAAGAGACTTTTGAAGAAGTAGATGAAGCCGCCAACCGGGAGGGAGTTATTTCCGGTCTGAAAACCGGGTATACTAAATTTGACAGCATGACTTCCGGAATGCAGAAAAATCAGTTGGTTATTATTGCTGCCAGGCCGGGGATGGGGAAAACTTCCCTTGCTTTGAATATGGCCCAGAACATTGCTCTTGATGAAAAAGAACCGGTAGTCATGTTCAGCATGGAAATGAGTAATTCTGCCTTGACCAAGCGGCTTTTGGCTTCGTCAGCCCGGGTTTCCTACAGTAAACTGCGCAGTGGTAAAATTTCAGAAGCTGACTGGGACCGGCTGGCTAACGCAATGATGCGCCTGGGAGATGCGCCGATTTATCTTGAGGATAGTGCCAGCTTAAATGTTCTCCAGATGAAAGCTAAAGCCCGCCGTCTGCAGGCCAACCATGGTCTTTCACTGGCTATCGTGGATTATTTGCAACTTATGGATGCAGTGGGGCCGGCTGAAAGTAATGAACAGCGTCTATCCCAGATAAGCCGGGGATTGAAACAGCTGGCCATGGAGCTTGAGATTCCCGTCCTGGCGCTGACCCAGCTTAACCGGCAGGTAGAACATCGTGGTGGAGATAAAAGGCCCCAGCTTGCCGATCTGCGGGGTTCAGGGGCGATTGAACAGGATGCTGACGTGGTCGGATTTGTTTATCGACCTTTTATTTATACCAAAAAAGAAGAGGATAAAGGACATGCTGAACTAATAATTGGCAAGCAGAGAAATGGTCCTACCGGTCCTGTTGAACTCTCTTTTATCAAGGAATATATGCGCTTTGAAAATATGAAAAAACAGCCCGAACCGGGCGGATATTAGTTGTATTTTCTTTAATTTAACCAGGACCAGGTTTTATTGAATTTAATTTGAAACTTCAAACTTTAAACCTGGGCTCAATCATATTACAGGGACGGGAATTTTTGTGCATCAATGTTCAGATTGTGGTTATACGAGTCCCGACTGGCTGGGACGCTGTCCGAACTGCGGAGAATTCGGGACGCTGAAAGAAAAAGATGACCCCGCCGGTGAAACTTCTACCCAAAAAACTTCCGGAAAAGTTCGCGTGAAAAATTTAACGGATATTAATCCTGATGATTATTCCCGCTGGAGCAGCGGGATCAGTGAGCTTGACCGGGTCCTGGGCGGGGGAGTGGTCCCGGGCTCGGTGGTTTTACTTGGCGGAGAACCGGGGATTGGCAAATCAACTTTGCTCCTCCAGTGGGCGGATGCCGGGGAGCAGAATACCGGTCCGGTAGTTTATGTTAACGGTGAGGAGTCCGGCGCCCAGATAGCCCGCCGGGCCGCCAGGATTGATGTTGATCCGGATAATATAAAACTGCTGGCTCCCGGCTGTATAGAAGAACTGGTGGAAAACTTAGACGAGCTTCAACCTTCCGTTGTTTTTATAGATTCCATTCAGACTATAACCAGTGAAGAATCAAGCGGGATGCCCGGAAGTGTTGCCCAGCTGCGAACGGCCACACAGCAGGTGGTGCGGGCAGCCAAAAAATATGCTGTTCCTTTTGTTCTTGTTGGTCATGTGACCAAGCAGGGGGATATTGGCGGGCCCAAGCGACTCGAACATATGGTGGACACGGTATTATATTTTGATGAAGCCAGCCGGGGGTATCGTTTTATCCGCAGCGCGAAAAACCGTTTTGGTGCCACCGGTGAACTTGGGATATTTGAAATGACCGGCGGGGGGTTGCAATCAATAACCAATCCGGGCCAGTATTTCCGTGGTTCCGGAGAGGATAAAAGTGGTAGCCTGGCCACCATCACTCTCCAGGGGAATCGACCTCTGCTTGTCGAAGTGCAGGCCCTGGTAACGCCCAGCCAGTATGGCACCCCGCAGCGCTCGGCCACCGGATTTTCAAACC
>CAZKRS010000016.1:7550-10848 GCA_964555265.1 uncultured bacterium
CAGCGTTTGCACATGCTGCTGGCCGTACTTGAGAAAAGAATGGGGCTGCCGCTTGGAAGTCAGGATGTATTCGTAAATGTTGCCGGCGGACTTGAACTTGACGACCCGGGGGCCGATCTGGCGGTGGCTCTTGCTATCTTGAGCAGTTTTAAAGAAAAAATCTTAAAACCGGGAATTGCCTTCGGAGAGCTGGGTTTGACCGGTGAGCTGCGGCCTCCTGCTCAAATTGACCGCCGGTTGAAGGAGGCAGTTCGTTTGAATAACTCCCCCCTCGTCGTTGGGGGCGAAGAGATAAAGCTGACTATTGACGCTGAAACTAATTTTCAGACCACCGATTCCATTGCGGGAGCGGCCCGATTGCTGATAAAATAACCTGGTGGGCCGGTATCATGTATTTTATAACTTATATTTGTGATGACTAATATTTATCAATTATTTCCGGGGTGATCAGTAATGCTGAAAAGATTATTGCTGGTATCGTTTGTAATAATTTTTGCTTTGATAGTTGAATTTCATACTGCCCGTGCTTTTTTACCGCTGGTATTTGGTCTTGTCTGCGGGGGCTTTTTGTACGGGCTTGACTGGTATTTTGATAAATATTCCAACCGGAATATTCCGGCTGGAGTTTTTGGGTTTTTTGGCGGCAGTTTGCTGGCCGTCTTGCTACTGGTGCTTTCGCTGCAAGGAACACTTTATTTCCGGGAAGCTCCCCTCCAGTTTAAAGTTTCTTATCTGCTCCCGGTGGGAGTTCTAATTCTTGGACTTGGTTATATTGGTGCCCGCCTGGCGGTCGAGATGGCAAAGAGAAAAACTCCCCGGGTGGTCGATGAGACTTCTTCCGAGGCCGGAAGTATCCCCAAGTTACTTGATACCAGTGTTATTGTTGACGGGAGAATAGCCGAAATTGTGGATACTGGTTTTCTTGAAGGTCCTTTTATTGTTCCTAAATTTATAATTAAGGAACTGCAGAACATGGCTGATTCGGGGAATAGAATGAAACGCGAACGCGGGCGGCGGGGTCTGGATGTTCTTAACCGGATTCGTAGTGAACTGCCGGTGGAGGTTATAATAACCGAACAGGTCTATCCTAATGTTCCGGAAGTTGACTCCAAGCTTGTCGCAGCGGCAAGTGAACTGGGAGCAAAAGTAATCACCAATGATTTCAACCTGAACAAGGTTGCTCAGCTCCAGGGAATAGATGTTTTAAACATCAACGACCTCAGCAATGCCGTTAAACCGGTTTTTATTCCCGGTGAAACTTTCGAAATTGAAGTTATTAAAGCAGGTGAGGAGGAACAGCAGGGTGTTGGCTATCTTGAGGATGGGACAATGGTAGTTGTGGAAGAGGGACGAAACAATGTTGGTGAAAAAATTACTGTTACTGTCACAAGTGTGATTCAGACCAGTGCCGGACGAATGATATTTGCCCGGCCCGGGGAAGAAGAAGCAATATAACGCCCCCCTGAGTTAACCCGTTCGGAGTGGAAAAAATGAACTTTGCCCTGTTACTTGCCGCCGGTAAAGGAAGCCGGTTTGGCGGCTCAAAACCAAAACAGTTTCAGAATCTTGCCGGCAAGCCTGTTATTAATTACTCGCTTGAGAAGTTTGAAAATTCTGAAATTCTGGAAGGTTACGGGGTAATGATTCCGGCCGGTTTTGAAAAAGATATGATTACCGGCCGGTCGAAGAAATGTCTTTTTGTGGAACCGGGTGGTCATTCCCGCCGGGAAACTGTATTTTTGGGACTTAATAAATTAAAGGCGAAAAACCCTGAAAATGTCTTGATTCATGACGCCGCCCGGCCGCTGATTAATGAGGAACTTATAAAAAAGCTTTTTAAGGAAATGAATAAAAATAAAGAGGCGGCCGGAATAATACCCGCCCGCCCCCTTCGGGACACTGTCAAACGTGTTACCGAAAAGGAACCTGAACAGGTCGTGGAGACGATTGCCCGGGCCGAATTACGGCGGGTTCAGACGCCTCAGCTTTTCAAATATATTCCCCTGTTGAAAGCACATGAACAGTGGGACCCTGATAAAAACGTAACCGATGATGCGATGATGCTGGAAGAGATGGGAAAACAGATTTTAACTGTAGAAGGTCCGGAAGATAATTTAAAAATCACCCATCCCGGGGATAAACGGCGGTTGCTTGCTTTTTTAAAAGGAGATTACGATGAACAGTGAATTGCGAGTGGGCCAGGGCTGGGATCGTCACCGGCTTGCCGAAGGAGATAAACTCAGGCTCGGGGGGGTCGATGTCCCGGCTGATTACTCGATCAGAGCACACAGCGATGGAGACGTGGTTCTTCACGCCCTGATTGACGCGCTGCTGGGAGCAGCGGGTCTTGAGGATATTGGCTATCATTTCCCCCCGTCTTCAGAACGCTGGGAAGATGCTGATTCTACTCTGTTGCTCAAACAGACTGTTAAAAAAATTCAAAAAAATAACTGGTCGATTCAGAACATTGATTTGACCGCTGTCGTTGAAGTTGTGAAATTAGCCGGTTTTCGTGACAAAATGAAAAAGAGAATATCAACTCTTTTGCCTGGAGAAATACCGGTTAATATAAAATTTAAAACGGCTGAAAAAACCGGACCGGTTGGCAAAAAACAAGCTGTTGAAGCAATGGCAGTGGTTTTATTGCGAAAAAAGAAAGAATAAAAAATTAGGTAGTTAGTAATTTCTGGTTGAAAACAGGGAGGATTTTTAAAAATGAGCGGTAAAGTAAGAACAAGATTTGCCCCCAGCCCCACCGGTGATCTGCACGTGGGGGGAGCCCGGACGGCTTTATTTAACTGGCTGTTTACCCGCAGCGAAGGGGGAGAGTTTATCCTCCGGATTGAGGATACCGATTTTGATCGTTCCGCTGACAAACATACCCGGCAGATTATGGAAGCAATGAAATGGCTGGGATTAGAATGGGATGAAGGACCTGAAACAGGCGGACCGCATGGTCCTTATTACCAGAGCCAGCGTCTGGAGCGATACCGGGCCGTGGTTGAAGAACTGCGGCAAAAAGGTGTGGTATACAAATGTTATTGTACCAAACAAGAGCTGGAGAAACAGCGTGAAAGGCAGATGGCCCGGGGCGAACCAACCCGGTATAACGGTCGCTGTCGGAATCTTTCCGAGGAAGAAGAAAAACAGTTCAAGGATCAAAACAGGGATTTTACCTATCGCTACCGTATTCCTTCAGAACCGGCTGTCGTTCAGGACATAGTCAAAGGAGATGTTGAGTTTCCTCCCGACCAGGTTGGTGATTTTATTATTGTAAAATCAAACGGCACCCCGTCCT
>CAZKRS010000016.1:10858-17406 GCA_964555265.1 uncultured bacterium
ATGGGTATAACTCATGTCATCAGGGGAGATGACCACCTGAGTAATACTCCCCGCCAGCTGTATATTTACAACGAACTGGACTGGGAGCCCCCCCGCTGGTGTCACCTTGCCATGATCCTGGGTTCGGACGGGGAAAGACTCTCCAAACGGCACGGGGCCACCGACGTTCAGGAATATAAGGAAAAAGGTTACCTCCCCGAAGCAATGGTGAATGGAATGGCTCTGCTTGGCTGGTCACCACCGGACGGTGTGGAAGTAAAAAAGGTAGAAGAACTTGTTAGAAGTTTTTCTCTTGAACGCGTTAATAAATCCGCTTCCCGTTTTGATTACGACAAGGTAAAGTATTTAAACGGTCAGCACCTGCGAAGTTTGCCGGCCGATGAAATAGTAGATAGACTCCAGGATTTTATGCCGGAAAATATTCGCCCCGAGGATGAAAAACAGCTTGAAGATATTGTGGAAGTTTTTCGGGATCAACTCCAGCTTCTCACTGATTTTGCTCCCCTGTATGAAGAATATTTCCAATCCGGAATAGAAATTGAACAGGAAGCGTTTCAGTGGCTGCAAAAACTTGATAATTCCCGGAAACTTCTTGAAATTTTTCGTGATAAAATTGCTGAAGCCGGGGGGTTTGAGCAGAAGGAAGTCGAAGAAATCATAGCAGCAACCGGAGAAGAAGTCGAACACTCGGGACGTAATTTATACCTGCCGATGCGGATAGCGGTTACTGGAAAAATGGAAGGGCCGGAGTTTCATGAGCTGATGCCCCGCCTGGGGATTGAACGCTGTTTGACTCGGGTTGACGCTGTTCTTGATGAATTCTAACCTTTCCCCGGAAGAGTATAAACAGGTTATTTCAGCCTGGGAAGAAAACAACGGTATTTTTTCAATCGGCACCCGGCTGCAAAATGTGGAAAAAAAATTACTTTCGGTGGTTTACACTCCCGGAGTGGCTGAACCCTGCCGGGTAATCTCCGCCGATAAGTCGAAATCTTTTCCCGGTTCGGGCCGCGGTAAAACTATCGGCCTGGTCGGGGTTTGTGAAACAAAACAGGATTCTTTAGAAATTTATCCTCTCCTGGAAGCAAAGGCGGTTCTGTTAAAAAAAACAACCGGTCTGGATGTTTACCCCCTGGTGGCTGAAACCACAGACAACCAGGAACTTATGGATATTATTGCCGGGATTTCTCCGGGGCTGGGAGGGGTGGGGCTGGATAATGTTGCCCCGGAAGATAAATTAAAAAAATCGCAGCTTGATATTCCCGTTTTCAACTTTCAAGCGGAAGCAGAAGCAATTGTTACCCTGGCGTTTATTCAGAATTATTGCCGGTTGTTTGGTAAAGAAATTACTGAACTTGCCATCTGGATTACGGATGATTCCCCGGTAAATTCTCTTCTTGCCGGCTGGTTAGAAAATATTCTCAATGTTGAGAAATTGCATATGGGCCGAGAAAAAGCGAACTTTTTGGGTTTGGTAGATGTATTAATAAGCGGGAAAAATTTCCGCCGGCTCTCTAAATTGTCTGAAGGATTAACCTCTGATAGCCCCGCTTTAATTTTTAATTTTCCCGCAGAAAATCGTGATAAATTTAGTGGAAATGAAAATATTTTATTTGCCGATGAAGTCAAGCGAGAAGATGTTTTTTCCAGTCTGCTGGCCCTACCGGCGCTGCTTCTCGCAAAATACTTTTCTTCTCCCCGGGGTATTACTTCAAAAGAAAAAGTAAAGATTGCCTCTGGACTGGCGGGATTGCTGCCCGGGAATAAACTCACCCGCCGGAATCTTCTGCCTGGATTTAATTGTCCACAACTGGCATTTGAACCGGTGAAGAAGCTTGATATGCCTGCGGAACGCCGGGGATTAAGTTTTGCGTCTCTCCGGCAGTCGGTTTATGAAACGGAGCCCGTTTTTGAAACCGGGGAGGAGTTCTGGGAACAATATCCCGGCGGTGATACGGACCGGCTGGGCCGGTTATATTATAAAACAAGGAAGGGACCGATTTATTGTTCTGCGGCCGGGGGAAGACAAGATATTGCTGATATTCATAACTTCATTTATCCGGGGCCTGAAATAGTAAGAGACCATATAAAAGAGCAACCGGGTCGAAACCTGGATTTAATCGCCCGGGGGAACCTGGTGGGGGTAATTACCGACGGCAGTGCAGTTTTGGGACTCGGGGATATTGGTCCCCGGGCTGCCCGACCGGTGATGGAAGGTAAAAGTTTTTTGTTCAAAGCCTTTGCCGGTATTGACGCCCTGCCGGTCTGTGTTGAAACTGCTGGTGGCCCCGATTCGTTTATAAAGATCGTTGAAAAGATAAGCGGATCTTTCGGGGGGATAAACCTTGAAGATATTGCGGCTCCCGGATGTTTCGAAATTGAAAGAAAATTAAAAGAACGCCTCAATATACCGGTTTTTCATGACGACCAGCACGGAACTGCGGTGGTCATACTTGCGGCTTTAAAAAATGCGCTCCGGTTAAAAGAGAGAGATTTTTCAGAAATCAGGGTAGTTATAAACGGAGCCGGGGCCTCTGGAGTAGCCGTGGCCCGTATTTTAAAAAATGCCGGTGTTAAAGAAATTGATATTTGCGACAGTAAAGGAGTGCTTTATTCGGGTCGGGAGAACATGAACCCCGAGAAAGAGAAAATAGCCCGGGCTTTAAATTCTGGCCACTGCCGGGGGGGATTAAAAAAACAGCTTGAGGGTGCGGACGTATTCATCGGTCTGTCCGTTGGCGAACTGCTTGAGCCCACCGACATCGAAAAGATGGCCAGCGCCCCGGTAGTGTTTGCGCTTGCTAATCCCGTTCCTGAAATATATCCCTCGCAGGCCCGGCAGGGCGGAGCGTATATTACGGCGACCGGGCGTAGTGATTTTGCCAACCAGGTTAACAACGCTCTTGCTTTTCCCGGGATTTTTCGGGGAGCGCTGGCAGTGGGATCAACCAGTATAAATGAAAGTATGAAACAGGCGGCCGCCCGGGCGCTGGCCGGCTGTGTGGCTCCGGATGATTTGAGCACAGAAAATATTCTTCCCGATGCTATGGACGTGAGGATTGTACCGAAAGTTGCTTCTGCGGTCGCTCAGACGGCAATAGAAGAAAAAATTGCCCGAAAAAAAGCTGATCTTTAGCAAATTATGATTTAATTCATACCTAAAAAAATCAGGGTTATGTTTATTTTTTATATGCCGATAATCAAATTAACAGGGGAATTATATCTCAGGGAGGTATTATACTTTTTGCTATGGTTAATAAAGAGCTGAATATTGGTTTTATATTAACCCGGCTGTCCGGGACAGATGGTGTTTCCCTGGAAACAAAAAAATGGATTGATATTCTTGAGGATATGGGCCATAACACCTACTATATTGCCGGTGAAGTGGACACCCCGCCTGAAAAATCGGTTGAGATTGACCGGTTTCATTTTCAACATCCCGAGATTGCAGATATTTATAACGACTGTTTTCAGAACGGCACCCAGAGATCGCGCTCAACAACCCGGTCAATAAACGAACTTGCCCTGGATTTAAAAAAACATATTTATGATTTCATTGATAATTTTAAATTAGATTTAATTATTGCTGAAAATGTGCTGACTATACCATTAAATATTCCCCTTGGCCTGGGGCTAACAGAAGTAATCGCCGAGAACAGGTTGCCGGTTATTGCTCATCACCATGATTTTTACTGGGAACGCAACCGGTTTCTCAACAACTGCGTCTGGGATTATTTAAACGCTGCTTTTCCTCCTACTTTTCATAATGTGAGTCATGTAGTCATAAATTCTTCGGCCGGCCATCAACTCAGCCATCGGAAAGGACTTTCTCCCGACCTGGTCCCCAACGTGCTTGACTTTTCCGACCCGCCCCCAACCGTGGATGACCTGGATGATTATGCTTCAGATGTTCGTGAAAATTTTGGGATTGGCGAGGATGAGACATTTGTTCTGCAACCCACCCGGATTGTTCCCCGGAAAAATATTGAAGAAGCGATTGAATTGTTAAGTTATCTTGAAAGACCCTGCAAAATGTTGATTTCTCACGCCTCGGGTGACGAAGGTTATGAGTATGAGCAGCATCTGCGCCGTTATGCCGAGCACATGGGCGTGGAGACGCTTTTTGTGGCTGAAAGGATTGCTCCCCAGCGGGGAAAAACCGATGACGGTCGAAAAATATATTCCCTCTGGGATGTTTACCCCCATGCCGATTTGGTTACTTACCCTTCCGATTACGAGGGATTCGGGAATGCTTTTATTGAGACAGTCTATTTCAAAAAACCAATCGTTGTGAACAATTATTCTGTTTTTTCTATGGATATTAAACCCAAAGGATTTAAAGTAATAGAATTTGACGGCTATATTAAGCATAAAACCGTTGAAAGAACCCGAAAAGTGCTTGACGATTCTCACCACCGGGAGCAAATGGTGGAAACTAATTTCCGGCTGGGCGAACGATATTATTCAATGACCTGCCTTCGACGAAGACTTCGTTCATTACTTGACGGGATATTTGGAATTTAATCCCCCCTTCTTCATTTATTAAAATAACTCATTAGGATACAATTATATTTGTGAAAAAATAAAAATTATTTTTCCAGGGAGAGATTACAGTTATGTTTACCGATCGCAAGAGCCATGTTTTGATAGGAGCAATTTTAATTATTGTGCTGGGTGCAGCATTTTTTACTTTTGGCAACGGAGAGAAGGTCCGTGCCTGGTTTGGGGGGGGAGAGGCGGATATAGAGGCAACGGCGCCGGAGGATGAGCTTCCGGAAGGAGTAGCCATCCAGGTTAATGATGAAACAGTCAGCCGGGAAGAACTAAACGAGCATGTTGAACAGATGGTTCAACAACAGGCCCAGATGTTTGAAATGCAGGGGGAAGAGATGCCCGAGGAACAAAAAGAACAGCTTCGGGAAAGAGCCCGGGGGCAGATTGCCAACCAGCTTGTGGATCAACTCGTCTTGCTTTCGGGGGCTCGTGCAAAAGGGATCACCATTGATGATGAAGAAGTGGAACAGTTTCTTGACGAACAGTTTGATTCGGCCCAGGAACGGGATATGGCTCTCCAGCAGATGGGTATTTCTCTTGAAGAAGCTCACGAAGAAATTAAGGATATGCTGATTATTCAAGAGTTCATGGAAGAAGAAATTGGTGAGATTGAAGTTTCCGAGGAAGAGGCTCGCCAGTTTTTTGATCAGCATCGCCGGCAGTTTGAAGAGCAGAATGAGGTTCACGCTCGGCATATTTTGCTTGAGGCTGATGAAGATGCTGACATTCCGGCCGCGGAAGATGAACTGGAAGATTTAAAAGAACGGGCCGATGCCGGTGAAGATTTTGGAGATCTTGCCCGTGAATATTCTGAAGGTCCCTCCGCCCCCCGGGGTGGAGATTTGGGATATTTTGGTCGCCAGGATATGGTTGAACCTTTTGCCGCTGAAGCTTTCGATATGGTTCCGGGAGAGGTAAGAGGTCCGGTTGAAACTCAGTTTGGTCTCCATCTGATTAAAGTTGAGGACGTCCGTGAAGGGGAAGAGGTAAGCTTTGAGGATGTGCGGGAGGAAGTTGTTCAACAGCTTAAACAGCAGCAACAACAGATGCGGGCCCAGGAAGTTCTGGAACGCTTAAGGGAAGAAGCCGATATAAAAACCGCAGCCGGGATTGAACTACCGTCGCCGCAGCCGCAGATGGCTCCCGAAGGCGCTCCCCCCCAACCTTAACTGCAGTTCAATTTAATAAAAAAATAAAAACTCCCTTCCTGTAATAACAGGGCGGGAGTTTTTATTTTTGAATAAGGTGGGTATAAAAGATGCTGCCGCTAAAAACCGACCGAGCTGTAAATAAAATACCCGTTATTACTATTGTTATTATTCTTACCAATCTGTTTGTTTTTGGCTTTGAAATGTCACTTCCCGGGGGAGAATTACGGCAGTTTATTGATACCTGGGGGTTTACTCCTTATATTCTGGCTGAAGGAAATTTTGTGCGCGGATTTTTGACCATATTTTCTTCCATGTTTATTCACGGTGGACTGTTGCATGTTACCGGTAACATGCTCTACTTATGGATTTTTGGCGGAAGTATTGAGGAAAAATTCGGACCGCTTCGATTTTTAATTTTTTATTTACTTGCCGGCCTGATTGGGGCTTTAAGCCAGTTTGTAATTTACCCGACCAGCCAGATTCCAATGGTGGGGGCCAGCGGGGCGGTGGCCGGTATCCTGGGCGCTTATCTGCTCCTGTTTCCTGAATCCCGTATATTAACTGCCGTGGTTTTTTTCTATTTTATTCGTCTTGTTTATTTGCCGGCCTGGTTCTTGCTGGGTTTCTGGGTTTTTATTCAATTTTTACATGGTTTAGTAAGTTTGGGGGTGGCTGTCGATGGTGGGGTGGCCTGGTTTGCTCATATAGGTGGTTTTTTTGCCGGGATGTTTCTTGTCAAAATTTTGGCTGATTCCGGGAAATAATTCTTAATCCGTAAAAGTTAGTTTTCTTGATTTGAGATCACGGATTATTTGTGCTCTCCCAGGGTTCTGGTTACAAACC
>CAZKRS010000017.1:0-7566 GCA_964555265.1 uncultured bacterium
TGGCCGGCCGCCAGGAGGGAACCCTGGAGGAAACCGAACTGCAGATGTTGCACAGTGTTTTTGAATTTGACGAGACCGTGGTCCGGGAAATTATGATCCCCCGGACCGATCTGGATGCCCTGGATGTTAACGAGGATTATTATACCGTCCGGAAAATGTTCCGTCGAACCGGTTTCAGCCGGATTCCGGTCTACGAGGATAAACTGGACCATATCGTCGGTATATTGAATATTAAGGATTTTATAAACCGGTTTGACCACTCCGATCCGGATAATTTTGATCTCCGGGAGATTGTCCGTCCGCCTTATTTTGTCCCGGAATCTAAGAAAGTAAATCAGCTCCTGGCTGATTTTCGTCGCAACCAGGTCCACCTGGCCGTGGTGGTCGATGAATACGGCGGAACCAGCGGAATTATAACCATGGAGGATATAATCGAAGAGATTGTCGGGGAAATACATGACGAATATGATGAACGGCGGGACTGGGTCCTGGAAGTTGATGACGATATTTATCTTGTCGACGCCCGGATAGATCTTGACGATCTTGAACAGCAGCTTGAAGTTGACCTGCCCGCCCGGGTTTATGATTCTCTCGGCGGGATGCTTATCGAAGAAATGGGCAAGATCCCGGAAGAAGGGGAAAAGTTAGGGTATGATGACCTGGAGTTTGAAGTGGTAAAAGCAGATCGAAAACGGGTTAAAAAGGTCCGGATGGTAATGAATCCCCCCGCCGAGTCATCTTCCGGGGAAGAAAACAAATAAGAATGGGTTACCTGAATACGGAAGGGATTATCCTTAGCCGCCGAAATATTTTTGAGGAAGACCAGGAAATTTTTATCTTGACCCCCCGCGGCGGGATCAAGGCCAGAGCTCCCCATGCGCGGGGCAGCCAGAAGACATACTGCGGCCGGCTGGAACCGCCAAATTATCTTGACCTGCGTCTTTACAGGGTCCGTGAACATTCGGATTGGATTGTTTCTGAACTGAATACAAGGGAAGTATTTTCTGCCTTGCTCCGCAGGGAATCCTTACGTTATCATTTATGGCCGCTGTTGAGTCTGCACCGGGATCTGTTTCCGGAGCAGGACCAGCCGGGAGATTGTTTCGACCGGTTGATAAGAGCGTTCAGGTTACTGGAAGATAAGTTTGGCCGGCCGTTAATGGTTATAAACAGGGTGCTGGTAAAACTGGCCGCTTACTCCGGTATTGCCCACTCTTTGCGCCGCTGCGGGAGTTGTTCCGCCCGGTCAGCTCAGAAATGGCACCTGGTACCTGACAGGGGGTTGTTCTGCGGCGACTGTTTGTCAGCTGACCGGGGTTTTGAGATTCCCGGCCGGGTAATCGAACTTTATCGTATTTTTCTTGATGAAACCTGGCAGGAACTAAAAACTGAACAGATGACGGAAGAATACCTGGAAAAACTGGAAAGTATTATGTACCGTTTTTTCCATTACCATTTTGATATCAGGCTGGAGGCTTTAAAAGTTCGCCAGCAGCTTTAAAGGAGAAATTAATTGTATGAATTTTAATAAATTACAGCAAACTCTGCACGATTACTGGGCCGGCCGGGACTGTTTGCTGGCTCAACCAACCGATATTGAAGTTGGGGCGGGAACATTCAATCCCCACACTTTTTTAAAAGTCCTGGGGCCTGATCCTTACCGGGTTGCTTACGTTGAACCCTGCCGGCGCCCGGCGGATGGTCGGTATGGCGAAAATCCTAACCGGCTCGGTTATTACTACCAGTACCAGGTCATTCTCAAACCGGCTCCCGACGATATCCAGGATATATATCTGCAGTCCCTGGTCGAGCTGGGCCTGGATCCCGCGAGCCATGATTTTCGATTTGTCGAGGACGACTGGGAATCTCCAACTCTCGGCGCCTGGGGGCTGGGCTGGGAGGTATGGCTCGACGGGATGGAAATTACCCAGTTCACCTATTTCCAGCAGGTCGGCGGCCAGGACCTGGAGCCCGTTTCGGTTGAACTTACCTACGGGCTGGAAAGAATTGCCATGTACCTGCAGGAGGTTGAAAATGTATTTGATATCCGGTGGAATGACCGGTTAACCTACGGTGATATTCATAAGAAAAGTGAAGAGGAATATTCCCGCTACTTCTTCGAAAAAGCCTCCCCGGAATACCTGCGGCACCAGTTTGGGCAGCTGGAGGAAGAGGTTGCAAACTGCCTGGACGACAACCTGGTTTTCCCCGCCTATGACGGCGTGATGAAACTTTCCCATCTTTTTAACAGCCTTGAAGCCCGGGGAGTTCTCAGTGTTGCGGAAAGAACCGCTTTTGTGGCCCGGGTTCGCCAGATGGCCAACCGGACGGCAGAAACTTACCTGGAATCCCGATACGGTTTAAACGAGGAGGATAATTGATGAAATCTCTGCTGGTTGAAATAGGTAGCGAAGAAATTCCGGCCCGGATGGTCGCCGGAGCTGTTGATCAGCTTGAAAATAAGATTAGCGACTGGATTGTTCAAAATAAAATTGATACTGATTTCCCCGGTGGAGAAGGGGAGCTGGAAATAACGGCCACTCCCCGGCGGCTGGTGGTTGAGGGCAGCCTGCCCGGGAAAGAAGCGGATAAAACGGCGGAGCTCAAGGGGCCGCCCGCTCACGTTGCCTACGACGATGACCGGGAGCCCACGGGAGCCCTGGAAGGGTTTTGCCGCCAGAACGAACTGGCGGTATCAGACGTTGAAATTTCAGAGATTGACGGTGGTCAATATGTAACCGCCGAAAAAATTATTGAAGGACGGCCCCTGGTTGAAGCTATCCGGCAGGATTGGCCGGAAATCATTCTTTCGCTCCGGTGGCCCAAACAGATGCGCTGGGAGGAGTCAAAAACACGGTTTATCCGGCCTATCCGCTGGCTGCTTGCCCTGGCAGACGGTGAACCGTTTGACCTCCGGGTTGGACCTGTTAGTTCCGCCGGTCAATCACGGGGACTGAGGTTTGGCGAAAATGAGCGTTTCAAAGTTCATTCTATCGAAAATTACAGGAAGAAGATTGAAGAGGATAAGATAATACTTAACCTTGAAGATAGAAAAAATCAGATTAAACTGCGGGCGGAATCAGAAGCTGAATCTCTCTCCGGCCGGATTATTTTCCCCCCCGGTTTGCTTATGGAAGTAACCAATCTCGTCGAAGCTCCCGTGGTTTTTTCGGGTGAATTTTCGGAGGACTTCCTGAAGTTGCCCGACCCGGTTCTTATTGAAACAATGGTTGCCCACCAGAAATATTTTCCGGTTGCAAACTCCGAAGACGGCTCGTTGCTCCCCTGTTTTATCGGGGTGAGAAATGGAGGAGGGACTGAAGGACTTGAAACCGTCAAAAAAGGTAATGAAAGGGTAATCAGGGCCCGGTTGAACGATGCCGTCTTTTTCTATAATAAAGACCTAAAACGTGAATTCGAGAGTTATCGCCGGGAACTACAGGGAGTTATTTTCCAGGAAAAGCTGGGCAGTTTATACGATAAAACCGAACGTCTGGCCGGGCTGGCAAAAAAGATAACAGCCATTCCCGATTCGCTGGCAGAAATAGCCCGGCATTGTAAAAATGATCAGGTAACTGAAATCGTGGCTGAGTTTCCTTCCCTGCAGGGGACCATGGGAAAAATATACGCCCGGCAATCCGGCTGGTCCGAAGAGGAGGCCCGGGTAATTGAAGAACATTACCATCCGCAGGATCGGGATGATGAGCTCCCTTCATCCCCGGCGGGCTGCTGGCTCAGCCTGCTGGACCGGATTGATACCCTGGTCGGATTTTTTAACCTGGGCAGCCGGCCGACCGGGTCGGCCGATCCGTATGGGCTGCGCCGGGACGCACTAAGCCTGCTCCGGATAATCCTGGGGGCGGAGTTTGAAGTTGACCTTGAAAAACTGCTCCGGCAGGCGGCCGGTTGCTATGAAACAATGCAGATCGAAGTGTCCGATGAGGTTCTCGAGGATTTGCACAATTTTCTTATTGACCGTTTTTATCACTGGTTTCGCCGGGAAGAAGAATGGTCGGAAAACCAGGTAAGAGCCGTGCTTGATAAGTTCTGGAACCGGCCGCTGAAAATGCGCACCAGGCTCAAGTGGCTGGCCGGCTGGCAAAACTCGGACCGGTTCAATGATATAATCGAGGCGGCCCGCCGGATTTACAATATTGCCGGCGAAAGTGGGGAAGATAAGATCAAACCGGATTTGTTTGAGAATGATATTGAACAGGAAATACTTGAAATATGTCGGGATACGGAAGAAAATATCAACGGTGCTCTTGCTGAAGATGACCCCGGGCGGGTGTTTTTAGAACTGGAAAATCTAAGCGATGTCGTGCATCGCTATTTTGAAAAAGTAATGGTAATGGCTGAAGATTCCCGGATAAAAAATAATCGTTTGGCTACTCTTAACCGGATCCATTCGGTCTATGATTCAATAGCAGATTTTTCCAGTTTTTAAACTAGCGCTTTTACATCTTAACTAAAAAAACACAGAGGGATTAGAATGGAAAACCAGGTTAAAGCCATTAAAAACCAGGTCCTTGAACATCTGCGCCAGGAAAATATGGAAGGACTGACAACCCTGGCGGAGCTTACCCATCCGGCCGACCTGGCCCTTGTGCTGGTGGAAATTGATTATAAAAAAGCCCGCCGGGTTTTTGAAACTATGCCGGCTTTTCTAAAATCTCGGGTCCTGGAGAAATTGCCTTCCCGGTTTGCCGCCCGTTTCATTTCAGAATATCCGGACAAAAAAATTATCAGTTTAGTAGAAGGTATGGCCCCCGAACAGGCCGGCAGTATATTTTTGACCTTCCCGGCCGCCGAACGTGATAATTTAATGGGTTTGATTGATGATGATGATTTTCGCCGGAAATTGATCGATATAATCTCTTATTTGCCCGGATGTGCGGGGGGGAGAATGCAGACCAGATACCTGGCAGTTGATGAAAACAAATCTGTGGAAGAAACCCTGGATATTGTTAATGATGCCCCGGAGGGCTGTTTTGTCCATTACATTTATACGGTTGATGAAGAACGCTGCTTGCGAGGTGTTGTTTCATTACGGCGGCTTGTAAAATCAGCCCCGGGGACCCGGCTGAGGGACCTGGCATTAAGCGACCCCTACCGGGTTCGCGTTGATGATCAGGCTGCGGAGGCAATGAAATTAATGCGCCGTTATAATTTACCGGCTCTTCCAGTTGTTGATCACCAGGGTCGCCCCCGGGGACTGTTTACGGCCGGAGCGGCCGCCAGGGTCCAGAAGGAGGAAAATATCCTCGATCTATCCGCCGTCGCCGGGCTAACCTGCCACGGTTCTGCTGAAGCCGACTGGAAACAGTTTTCGCCGGACGTGGAGATCTGGACCAACCTGGGAATCAGGCTTCCCTGGCTGGTAGCGGTCTTTTTTGGCTGTTTGCTGGCGGGAGTCCCCCTGGCTCTTTACCGGGACAGTTTTTTTCAACATCCGGAATTTTTCTGGTTTATTCCGCTGCTTTTGATTCTTCCCACCGTAATTGCCGTTCAGTCGGCGATCTCATATACCCGGAATTTAACTTTGTCACCGGTGGGGTTATCCGGATTCCGGACCAGTTTTTTTGGCGAAATTTTTAAAACAGGTCTTCCCGCGGGACTGTTCTTTGCATTTTTTTCCTGGCTGGTCCCCTGGACCTGGCGGGTTTATCGGGACCTGGATAATTTTCGTGGTCTGCCCCCCGGGGTAACGGCGGGACTTGCCGGGAGTATTTTTCTGGCGGCCGTTATGGCGGCGGGGATTGGAATTATAATACCTGTAATCTTTAGGCGGTTAAATTTACGACCGGCCCTGGCGGCACCTTTTCTACTTGCTTTCCAGCCGGCTGTCAACCTGGCGATCTACATACTGGTAATACTTAACCTTCCGGCGTGGTTTTAACAGCTATGGTTCAGGCCTGATGATAGTTTCTTTACTTTTAAATTTAACTTTGACTGTGGGGAATAATTACGGTAAAATAATCCTTCGTCAAATTAACTCTACTTTAGGGGGCATATAAAATGTTTTTAAACCGGGACAGTTTGACCTGTGTTCTCACATTTTTTCTTGCCGGACTGCTGATCTTCTCGGTTACGGCAGTGGAAGCGCGGGACATAGATTTTGATTTTGAAGATGAAATGAATGAAGAATTCGAAGATTTTGTAACGGAGATTGGGTCTGCTTTCAGCTACATTCCTGCTTACCCCGCCCGTTCACGCGGTATGATTGGCTGGGACGTGGGGGTTGATTTTTCCACGGTAGCTGTCAGTGACGATAAAGATTACATGAACAAGGGTTTTGGCGACAACGCACCCAGTTATGCTTTCTTACCCCGTTTGCGGGCCGGTAAAGGTCTGCCGGGAGATTTGGACATTAGCGCCTTTATTTCCGGTGACCCCCAGGGGAACGCCCGTCTTTACGGCGGTTCGCTTAAATACGCCTTTATCTCCGGGGGAACTTTTCTCACGGATATTCTGGCTGAACCAACTGCGGCCGTCCGGCTGCACGGGACCCAGCTGAGCGGTGTTTCTGATTTTGATCTTTACACTTACGGAGCCGATCTTTCGGCCAGCTTGAGTTTTCCCGTATTTACTCCTTACGCCGGCGTTAGCCATGCGGAAATTGAAGGTTCCGAGGAAGCTGGTATCGGTCTGGATGACGTCTCAACCGATGACCAGCGTTATTTCATCGGCACCGGGTTCAGTCTCGGGTTGATTGAGTTCATAGGCGAGGCCAATTTTGGCGAATCGGAGATCTATACGGTCCGGGGGAATATTGGTTTCTGATCGGATCGGCCCGGAAAAGTAGATAGTTAACTTTATTCCGTCCCGAGGAAACAGGACTTATTTTTGATTTGTTTTTACCATGGCAAGGGATGGAATGTATAAAGCAGGGTAACAAAAATTAAGCATGGATAGATGAATTGAGGCTAAAGATAGAACCAGAGAATTTGGCAGAATCTCATAATTCTTAAAATCAATTAAATTTACCGGGAGGTAGTTTGTTATGTCAGCTGCAGAATCGGAAGGAAACCAGTATTTGTTTTTCTTTGGCGGCGGAGACGCCGAGGGTAGCGCTGAGCTTGCTCATCTGCTTGGAGGAAAAGGATCTAACCTGAACGAAATGAGCCGGATTGGAATTCCCGTACCACCGGGATTTACAATTTCTACCGAGGTTTGCCGGCAGTATTATGATAATAACCGCCAGTATCCGGAAGGTCTGCGGGAAGATGTTAATGAGTATCTGGGCCGGGTTGAAGATTTAATGGGCAAAAAATTTGGTGACCCCGGGGATCCGCTCCTGTTCAGTGTCCGCTCCGGCGCCCCCGTTAGCATGCCCGGAATGATGGATACTGTCCTCAACCTCGGGTTAAATGATGAAACCGTTGAGGGTCTTAAAGAGAAGTCAAATGACCCCCGTTTTGCCTACGATTCCTACCGCCGTTTTGTTCAGATGTATGGAAATGTTGTTAAAGGAATTGACAATGATATTTATGAAGAACTTATAGATGAGAAAAAAGAAGAGACCGGCGCAGCAAGTGACACCGAGCTCACCGCTGAGGACTGGAA
>CAZKRS010000017.1:7576-17061 GCA_964555265.1 uncultured bacterium
AGCTGGTGGAAGAATTCAAACAGGTTTATGAGGACGAGACCGGTGAAGATTTTCCTGAAGATCCCCTGGATCAACTGTGGGGAGGAATTACCGCTGTTTTTGAATCATGGAACAATGAAAGAGCAATAAAATGGCGGGAAATTAACGATCTGCCCCATGACGTTGGCACAGCGGTTAACGTTCAGACAATGGTTTACGGAAATATGGGTGAAGAATGTGCGACCGGTGTCGCCTTCACCCGTGATCCGGCAACCGGGGAAAAAGAAGCGATCGGTGAATATCTGCCCAACGCCCAGGGTGAAGATGTTGTGTCCGGAGTGCGAACACCCCGTCCGATTAACGAATATGAACGGGAAAATTCCGGCAAAACTGATATGCCCACCCTGGAAGAAGAAATGCCGGAAGCTTATGAAGAACTGGAAGAAGTTTTTGATAAACTTGAGGAACATTACCAGGAGATGCAGGATATAGAATTTACCGTTCAAAATGAGGAACTTTTTATTCTCCAGACCCGAACCGGGAAGCGAACTGCAGCTGCCATGGTTAAAATCGCCCATGATTTTGCGGAAGAGGATATTATCACCCGGAAGAAAGCTCTGGATCGGATTGAACCCGAACGGCTTGATCAGCTTCTGCACCCGATGATATCGGATGAAGCACGGAAAAAGAACGAGGCGATTGCTGTCGGGCTGGGCGCCAGCCCGGGAGCGGCCGGCGGTCAGGTTGTTTTTGAGGCCGACGATGCTGAAGAATGGGCCGCGGAAGGTAAAAAAGTTATCCTCGTTCGCCATGAAACTTCCCCCGATGATATCGGCGGTATGAACGTGGCCGAAGGGATCTTAACTTCCCGTGGCGGTGGAACTTCTCACGCCGCCGTTGTGGCCCGGGGCATGGGTAAACCCTGTGTGGCCGGCTGTGGTGCCGTGGATATCGATTATGACGCCAAACAGTTCAGTGTTGGCGGCGAAACCTATGAAGAAGGTGACTGGATTACACTTGACGGGGCCAGCGGAGAGGTTTTTCCCGGCCAGATGGAGATGGTGGAAGCCAAGATGACCGGTGAATTTGAAACCGTGATGGGCTGGGCCGACCAGAACAGGGAACTGGGTGTGCGCACTAACGCCGATACTCCCGAGGACGCTCGGTTTGCTCGCGATTTCGGGGCTGAAGGAATAGGGCTCTGCCGGACCGAGCACATGTTTTTTGAAGAAGACCGTATAAGTCTTGTCCGGGAGATGATTCTCTCGGCGCCTGATGTTCAACAACTCCGGCTTGAGCAGGAACGGCTGGAGGATGAACTGGAAACTGCCAAGGAGAGCCAGGAAGATGAAATTAAAGAGAAACTGGCGGAAATTGAGGAAGATCTCAAAGAGGTTCTTCCGCCCTACGAACAGGCCCTTGAAGCTCTCCAGCCGATGCAGAAAGAAGATTTTGTTGGCATTTTTGAGGCTATGGAATCTCTGCCGGTAACCGTCAGGTTGCTTGATCCCCCGCTGCATGAGTTTTTGCCCCACGGCGAGGAAGAAAAACAGCAGCTGGCGAAAAACATGGACATTTCTGAGAAAGAAATTGACCGGCTTATAACCAACCTTACCGAGGCTAACCCCATGCTCGGTCACCGGGGTTGCCGGATGGGTATCTCATATCCTGAAGTATATGAGATGCAGACCCGGGCAATCATGGAAGCAGCTGTTGAAGTTTCCTCCGCCGGGTCCGAAGTTCAGCCGGAAATAATGATTCCCCTCGTTGGTGTTCCAAGAGAACTTGAAATTTTGCGTGAACGTGTCGACGAGGTCTGCCAGGAGGTCCTCAGGGATTCTTCGGTGACTATTGATTACAAAATTGGAACCATGATTGAGCTGCCGCGTGCAGCTCTGCTTGCCGATCAGATCGCTGAGAATGCAGAGTTCTTCTCCTTCGGCACCAATGACCTCACCCAGACCACTTTCGGTCTGAGCCGTGATGACGCCGCTAAGTTTATGGAACATTATCATCACGAGGGTATTTTTGACGACGACCCCTTTGCGGTCCTTGATCGCGATGGCGTGGGTCAACTGATTGAGATGTCTGTTGAACGGGGCCGTCGGACCCGCAGCGCTCTTAAGGTCGGTATATGTGGTGAACACGGTGGAGAACCTTCATCCGTTAAGTTCTGCCATAACGCCGATCTTGATTATGTAAGCTGTAGCCCGTACAGGGTCCCGATTGCCCGTCTTGCGGCTGCTCAGGCTGCCGTGGACGTGGAGGAAGATCTAACTTCTTACTGATATACCCGTAGTCCCCCTCTTCCTCAAGCCCCTCCCGGTAAAAATCGGGAGGGGCTTTTTTTTATTTGTCTTCTCCCACGGTTTCCTTTACAAATCAGAAGGACTTTCCGGTAACCGGATTTTTTGAGTCCCCCTGAGCCCGGTTGGCTCCAAAACGACTCAAAACTTCGGCCATATTTTTTTGACTGTGGTCGGGGAAAAGATAGATGGTCGGTATTAGTGCTGATCGCAGGTTCGGGAAGGTTCGGTTCCGGTTATAAAAGGAACCTGGCGGGTGCGGGGGCAATCATTTGTAGCCAGCTCGCCCGATTCAGTGCAGATGTTTAAAAAAGTAATTCCGTCCGGCACCGGAAAAGTTTCGTAGGAATGATTGGCAAATAGTTTTTGCCCCGCCCGGCGCCAGAATTCTCCGGCGACTATTCCTCCGCTCATGTTATCACCCAAACTCTGGTTGCTGGCGTCATATCCAAACCAGCTTCCAAACACCAGGTCGGGGGTATAGCCGACAAACCAGGCGTCTCGGAATCTATTTGTTGTCCCGGTTTTTCCGGCCAGGGGAATATTAAGCGCCCGGCCTATCCGCCGGCCGGTTCCTTCCTCCACAACATCCTGGAGGATGCTGGTTACCAGGTAAGAAATCTGGGGATTAAGAACCTCCCGGTTATGCGGGAAATTTCTTTCCAGTAGATTTCCTTCACGATTTCTGATTTCCTGGATATAAATAGGTTCATTTATCCGGCCCTGGTTGGCAAATACGTTGTAGACGGTTGAAAGTTCAACCACCGACAGGCCCCGGTTTAAACCGCCCAGGGCAATGGCCATGTGTGAGCCAAGTGGCTGGTCAATTCCAAGGGTTCGTGCCATTTTCAGCATTGGTTGGGCGCCGAGCTGTTCCATCAGATAGACCGTTGCCACATTCATGCTCTCAATGAGCGCCTGGCGGAGAGTAACTTCACCGTAAAACCGGCGGCTGAAATTCCGGGGTGTCCACTGACCCTGGGGAGTATTATAAATTAAAGGCCGGTCCTGCAGTTTTGAGGAAGGAGTATACCCTTCTTCAAGTGCTGCGGCATAAAGAACAGGTTTAAAAGCAGACCCGGGCTGTCTTCGCGTTTGCGTGGCCCGGTTGAGCTGATTGTTGGAATGCCACCGGTGGCCGCCGACCATCGCTAAAATTTCTCCGCTCCGGGAGTCACGAACAACTGCTGATCCTTCTATGAGTGATAAGTCATTTTCCTCGGGAATTTCAGTTGCTGTGTCGGGGAGGTTGTCCTTATCAATGTTTAATTCAAGCAAATAATCATATATTTTTTCATCAAGGATATTTTGATAATCCATGTCCACCGTGGTTTTTACTTTTAACCCGCCCCGGTAGACCATTTCAGATCCATACCGGCTCAACAGTTCACGGCGGATATGTTCGACAAAATAGGGGGCCTTGCGAATATCTTCCTGTTCGGTTTCATCCTTGCCGTGGTGTTTTTTTTCAAAATCTTCCCAGAAATTTTCATGCATTTGCCGGGCTTCTTCAGGGGTAATAACATTCCGCCGGGCCAGTAAATTCAAGACAACCCGGTGGCGATTTTGTGCCCGTTCGGGGTTGTTAAGGGGGGAGTAACTGCTTGGCGCCCGGGGAAGACCGGCCAGAAGAGCCGCTTCCGCGATGTTTAAATTACGTGCTGATTTATCAAAATATATCTGGGAAGCCGCTTCCACTCCGTGGGCTCCGGACCCAAAATATATTTTGTTGAAATACCGACCAAGTATCTCACGCTTGGTATAGGTTCTTTCAATCTGAACCGCCATTAGAGCTTCTTTTAATTTTCTTTTAAAGGTTTGCCGGGGAGTTAAGAAGAGGACTTTAGCCAGCTGCTGGGTTATCGTGCTTCCGCCCTCAACAATTCTGCCCGCTTTTAAATTCTGTATCCCGGCCCGGGTAATCCCCCAGAAATCTATACCATTATGTTGAAAAAACCGGTTGTCTTCAATTGCTACCACGGCTTTTATTAATTCCGGCGGCAGTTCGGAAATGTCCACCAACTCCCGCTGTTCCCTGTAAAATGAGGCTATAATCTCTCCGTCACGGGAATAAATACGGGTTGGCAAAGTCCATTCTTCAGCGGTATAATCTTCAAGGGGGGCCAGGGAGGGGAGTTCATTCTGGAAGGCAAGAATTAATCCGATACCGGTGCCCAGCAGGGCATTAAATCCAACAAAAAGAACAAGAACACCCCAGAACAAAATATTTTGCAGGGTTTCTTTTTGTTTCTGGAACTTATTTTTACCTGAATAATCCATTTTAGTCCCCACGATAATACTGTTATAATTTAAGTTAACCCTTTATCATTTTACCACAAAGGCCGATAAATGTATATGATACTCAATCAATCTTCTATCTATATGAGGTGTTCAGGGCAGTGGATAATAAACTGATAGTTGTTGGGTTGCTTATAGTGACTTTAATTCTGGGCGGATGTCTGACCGGCTCTATCAAGGGCCAGGTGATAGATGATCAGGACAGACCCGTGGAGGGGGCTATTGTGACCACGGATCCTCCGACCCATTCAGTGAGAACCACTGAAAGTGGTTATCAACTGGAAGGTATTCCCTGGGGGGAATATGTTGTCCGGGCTAAAAAACCTGGTCATCAAACCGGTCGAGAAGAAATTCTTGTTCGGCTCTGGACAACCACGCATGCAGATATTCAAATCCACCGGGATTAAATTTCCGCTACTGATATTATTTCTTTTAGCCGGAGTTTTTGGAACCTTTCTGCCCGCCCGGGCAGAAGTTTACCGCCGGGAAATTGGCGACACCGTTGAATTGACCCGCCCGCTTACCAGTATCTACCATGTATGGGAATTAGAGGGGTTTGAAGGCCGGTTCTTTGAGCTGGTCGATGAGGTCATACATAATGGGGAACAGGCGGAGTTTAAGTTTCGGGCTCTTGAAGCGGGGACAGAGTCTTTCCGGCTCCAGCGGGTCCGTCGCACGGCTTTCGTGGAGGATGTTGAAGATAGCCGGGAAATTACCATGGTTGCTTATATTCCTGATGAACCGGATGAACCGGATGAACCGGAAGATCCGGTTGAAGAGGATCTGGAGGAAGTTGAAGTCGTAGAAGAAGAGGAAATTATTGCTGAAGCTGAATACGAAGTCCTGGCCGAAGTTGATGAATTGTTTGAACTGGAAAGATATGAAAATGCCCGGGAACTTATCAACCAGCAGCTGGACGACCCGGAGGATGAACAGGCGGAAATAAGATGGCTGGAAAAACTGGCTGAAAGCTACTACCTTCCGGAAGAATTTTCAGAAGCAATTGCCACCTGGGAAGAAATAATTGACAGCTTCCCGGACGAATCTCCGGTCGAGTGGTTGTATCGAATTGCTGATTCATACCGGGAAGCAGGGGAAGATGATGAGGCCGAGCTGGTCCTGCTTCGCCTTCGCCACCGCCACCGGCATACCTACCGCTGGTCGGATGCAATGAAAATGCTGGCTGAAATAGCTATCGATAGAGATAATCACGAAAGAGCAGCCGGCATCCTCGAGGAGCTGAGAGCTGCTTACCGGGAACCGGTCTCTGGAGATGTATTGTGGCAACTGGCCCGGCTTTACGATCGCTATGAACCAGTTCGTGATTATGAACAAGCGGTGGAATATTACCGGCGGGCGGCCCGGCAGCTGGAGGCTAACCAGCCCGACCGGGCTGAAGAAGCAAACAGCAGGGCGGATTATTTGCTTGAAAATTACGTGGAATTCGGTGTCAGATAGTATTATAATTTAGGTTTAGTAGCTGGCTGACCGATAAATAGAAAAGAGTTCTAATAATATTTTTTAAAACTTAACGGGGTGTTTCTAATGATTAAGAAATCGATTGTTTTGCTCTTGTTTTTTGTGCTTGTCTTATCAGGTTGTGGGTTACTGGGACCCGATGTGGACGATCCACGTCTTACTGGAGCTTTTGAAGAGGCCCGGGAGGCTTTGCACGAGGCCGAGGATGAAGGGGCGGCTGATTACGCTTCCGAAGAGTTTGAAGCAGCTAAGGAGGAACTTGAAACTGCTCGCACCCAGCACCAGGAATCTCCTTCCCTGGAAGTGGTGGATAAATACCACCAGGCCCGGGTAAAAGCTCATCGGGCTACTATAAAATCTCTGCTGGCCCAGGTAAAAGAACGGGAAAACCGGGAGGAAGAACTACTGGCTGACCTTGAGGAAACCGAGGAGCAGCTTGAGAACCAAAAGGCGAAAATAGAACGACTTGAAACGGAAGCAACCCAGAGAACCGAAGATTATGAACAGGCCCGGGGGGAACTGGCTGAACTGGAGGAATCTTACACTGAGCAGCAGCAAGAACTGGCGCGTATACGGGGCGAAAAAGAGGAACTTGAGGCTGAAGTCGATCGTTACCGGGGAATTGTCGACAATCTTGAAGCCGAACTTACCGAAGTACAACAGCAGATTGGAACTCTCCAGGTCCGGCTGGATGAAAAAACGGATGAGCTTGAACAGCTCCAGGCCGAAAATGAGGCGATAGCGGCTGAATTTGAAGAAAAACTGGAAGATGCCCGGGTAAGAATTGAAGATCATGGAGTCGTCGTGAACCTGGATTCTAAAATACTTTTTGATATTGCTGAAGCACGTCTGAAGGATGAAGCCAAAGAATTGCTGCAAGAGGCTGCTTTAGTTCTTAACGATTATCCGGACCGTGAAGTACGGGTGGAAGGTCATACCTGTGATTTGCCAATCCGGGAGGCTTTTCCCTCCAACTGGGAGCTCTCCTCCGCGCGGGCAATTGAAGTGCTGAAATTTCTTGTTTATGGTCATGGTGTTGAAGCCGGACGAATTGCAGCGGTGGCTTTTGGTGAAACAAGACCCTTAAAGCCCAACGATTCGGAAGAAAACAGGAAAATGAATCGCCGGGTTGAGATCACCCTTCTGCCGCCCGAATTACCGGCGGAAACCAGGGAACTTCTTGATTAACTCCGTAACCGGGTGAAGCCGGTCTTATTGAAAAATAACAGTTTTCTTATCCCCTCCTTTCCTTTTACAGCGGGTCAAATTTATAATAAAATACCTTGCAGCGTCTAAATGCTGGAAGATTAAGTCCATTTTATTGTGTAAAAATGGCTTTTGTTCGGTATATAAGCCTTTTGCGAAACAGGAAGTTTCGCTTGCAAAAGGCTTGCCTCGGAATAGACAGGATGTCTATTAGAATGAGAACAAGAGTTTTTTTACACAATTTTTCGGACATGGCCTATAGAAAAATTATTAGTAACAAAATCCCTGACCTGTGTTTAAATTGTGCAATTTTTGTACCTATACTAAACCGATTTACTTACGGTTTGTTCCCGCGAAAAGTTTCCTTACAAAGGTTCTTATTAAGAGAAATGGGTTCTGATTTGTAAAGAGAACCGTTGGAGAGGACAAATCAGGGAAGAGGTTTTAAAAAAACAAACCACAAAACAGCTGTCCAACCGGGTCAAAACCGACCGGAGGTGATTACTTTTCGACCACCCGGCTATTTCTGCCGGTATTCAGTCTGAAGGAGGGAATCTACTGATTATCCAGCCGGCGGTGACAGAACCACCAGTCACCATGAAGCTGACCTTCATGTTTTTGGTCTGATTGTCCGGGTTTTTTAATTTCCATCACCCGGCCACCTATTTCCTCGTTTTCCGGCCAGCCGGCGGGAAGTATAACTTCGTTTTCATCAGCAACCTGCAGTGCTTCAATGACCCGGAGGGTTTCCTCAACACTGCGTCCTACTTCCCCGGGATAAAAATCACTCAACCTGACCGTTCCGGAGGGATCCACAATTATGGTCCCCCGGATAGTCATATTTTCGTTATCCGGGTGCAGAAAACCAAGAAGTTCAGAAATTTCACCGGTTTCATCGGCAATAATAGGAAAAGAGAAATCCACATTTTCGAATTTTTCTTCCATGGCCTCCAGCCATTCCCGGTGAGTATTAAGATCATCGGTGGACAACGCGACCAGGCGGCAGTTGAACTGTTCAAAATCATGCTGGCGACGGGCATAAGCAACCAGCTCACTTGTACAGACAGGGGAAAAATCAGCCGGGTGACTTATTATAACCAACCATTTATCCTGGTAGTCAGCGGGGATATTTATTTTTCCGATGGTTGACTGGCCTGAAAACCGGGGCAATTTATCCCCGATCCCCGGGATCTTTACACCACTTTTTTCACTCATGAGAAAACACCTATTATCTTTTAATTGGGGTTACGAACTTCAAATTCCACTTTAATTATCAGGAAATAGTTTAACCAAATATCATCCAGGCAGCAAGAGTCAAAAGCAGCAGGGCGACGCCGCTGGCAATAAATATGCCGACAATAATCATTATATCCGAATCATCATCCTCGGGTTCATGCACGGTTTTTACCGTTTCATCTTTATACACAAATCCCCGCCCGTAGAGATTATTTTCCAGTCTAACCTTTATTTCAATATAATCCTCGGGATTACCGTCATGATCAGCCGGAAGCTGCGGCTGCATGGTAATAGATTCCACTGTAGCCTCGAGAGGAACAGTTGTGTCATCATATTTTTCAGACTGCAAAGAGTCGGGGAATTTGCTGGCTATCTCTCCCACAGCACGAACATAAATCTCGTCTCCCGGCTGAAGTTCACCGGGAGAAACTCCCTTGAGAGGAATCGTGACTATTGATAAACGGTGATAACTGTGTTGCTCTTCAGAGGATTCTCTGCGCTGTTTTTTCTTCTTTTTCTCTTTGGCTTTGGATTTTTCAGGTTCAAGTTCCCCGGGAGTAAAAAGCATTCCTGAGATATTAAACTTAATTTTGCCTTTGCGGATAATATTTGTTATCAACTGATCAAAAAAGTCAATTATATTTTCTCTATTATTTTCACGAAGCCAGTTTAAGAGCTCATCTTTTTTTGAAGGGTCAAGCAGAAAATTTTCAAAAGTGCCGTAGGCCATATTCATATCCGATTTTTTCAATTCGCCGCGGGGACCAAACCTTTTTTCTACTTTATTCCTGAAAGCAATGGGAGATGTGGTGAGATTGAAATCCTGGAGGTTAGAAAAATCAGAAAAAAGCGCCAGTCCAAATTTTTCGAAATCATTTTTACCGGGAGCTATTTCAGCATAAAAAGCACCGGCCAGGTTTTCTTTAAGACCGCGAAAAGTCCCCCAGAGAGCTGCACTGGGAGGTGAATCATCGGTGATTT
>CAZKRS010000018.1:0-2762 GCA_964555265.1 uncultured bacterium
GGCTTTTGTTCGGTATATAAGCCTTTTGCGAAACAGGAAGTTTCGCTTGCAAAAGACTTGCCTCGGAATAGACAGGATGTCTATGAGAATGAGAACAGGAGTTTTTTTACACAATTTTTTGGACACGGCCAATCTTTCCGGCGGGGTTATACGTTTTCCGAGCGGCGGCCCATCGTGCCGAGCATGATAGCTTTAGCCGTGTGGAGCCGGTTTTCCGCCTGGTCGATAACTATTGACTGGCGGGAATCAAACACCTCGTCGGTAACCTCGTCTCCCCTGTCGGCGGGCAGACAATGCATATAAACCGCGTGATCTCTTGCCAGGTCCATCTTCTCCTGATCACAGATCCAGTCTTTATGCTGAGCGTTCTGTTCAAGAAGTTCCTGTTCTATTTCATCGACTCGGCCGGCGTTATCGGCGTGAGCCTTTTCGGACATCAAATCGATAGCTCCCCAGGACTTGGGATAAACCACGTGGGCGTCTTCAAAAGCTTCCTCCATGGTATCCACAATTTCGAATTTACCTCCGTGGCGCTGAGCATTAGCGCGGGCGTCTTTGATTGGTTCATCCATCAATTCGTAGCCGGGAGGATGGGCCAGCGACACCTGGCAACCAAACCGGGTCAGGAGGGTAATAAGTCCCTGGGGCACACTTACCGGTTTAGCATAGCTGGGAGAATAAGCCCAGCTGACGGCAATTTTCAGTCCCCGCAGATTTTTTTCAAAATACTCCTGCATGGTCATCAGATCGGCCAGTGTCTGGGTGGGGTGATCGACATCACACTGTAGATTCACCACCGGGACGTCCGCCCCTTCGGCAACGGTCCTGATATATTTGTTACCGACACCGGGTATCAAATCGTGACGGATACCGATACCATGGCCCATCCGGGAGAGAATCTCCCCTGTTTCTATAGCCGTTTCCCCGTGGCTTATCTGCAGGGTTTCCGGGCGCATAAAATGAGTGTGCCCGCCAAGCTGAGTCATTCCCGCTTCAAAAGCGTTCCGGGTCCGGGTGGAATTATCAAAAAATATACTGAAAAAGGTCTCATTTTTCAGATAGTCAATCAACTGCCCGGCTGCAAACTCCCGCTTGAGTTTGAAGGATAGTTCCAGCAGGGTATCTAATTCCTGTCTTTCCCAGTCCTGTGTTTCAATATAATCCTTACCACTGATAGTAGTTCTCATTGTAAATTAAACCTCCATTGTAGCTGGTTGAGATAGATTTTCCGCATAAACAGACGGCCAGCCGGCATAAAAACGGGCCGCTTCAACAAGATCGTTAACTGCAATTCTTTCGTCGGCGGCGTGAGCGTATTTCTCTTCTCCCGGTCCAAAACCAAGACAGGGAATGCCATGTTTGCCGGCGATTGTCACACCGTTGGTAGAGAAAGTCCAGTTGGTAACCGTGGGGGAGCTATCAAATTGACTTTCAAAAGTTTCTACTCCACTCTGAATAACCGGATGTTCTTCCTTCAGGCACCAGGTGGGATAATATTTAAGAAATTCATATTCAAACCCGGTCCAGCTCGGACGGGTGTAGGTGGGGACGTGAACCTCGGCTTCAGCTTTTTCAAACCCGGGCAGGTCTCGAATTTCTTCCAGTGAACTTTCCATCGTTTCCCCCAATGTCAGCCGGCGGTCCAGATAGACGCTGCAGGCGTTAGGAACCGCACAGAGCGAGGGAGCCTCTGAGCTTACCCGGGAAAGAACCACTGTTCCCTTGCCTAAAAAATCATGATCACGCAAATCTTCGTTAAGAGATTCAATCTGATTAATAAGCGGTCCCATCTTGTAGATGGCGTTTTCGCCACGATGGGGGGCACTTCCGTGGCAGGAAACTCCTTCAGTATCAATCTGCATCTCCATGCGCCCCCGCTGGCCCCGTTTCAGATCCAGTTCGGTGGGCTCGGTGATTACAACCGCTTCAGGGACTAACACTTCCTTTTCAATCATGTAATCCCAGCACATACCGTCGCAATCTTCCTCCTGGACCGAGCCAACGACGTACAGGCTGAAATCTTCCGGCAGTAGATCAAGCTCGTTTATTATTAAAGCACCGTAAACGGCGGAAACATACCCCCCGGACTGGTCACTTGTTCCCCGGCCGTAAATATAACCATCCTTGATTTCTCCACCGTAAGGATCAAAATTCCAATCCTCAAGATCGCTGACTCCGACGGTATCAATATGAGCGTCAAGGGCAAGCTTGCGGGGGCCGTTGCCGATTCTACCGAGGATATTTCCCATTTCATCCACCTTGACCTCGTCAAAACCAAGGTCATTCAGTTCCTGTTTGCAGCGGCTAATTACTCCACCTTCATTGGTGCTTTCGGAAGGTATGGCAACCAGGTCCTGCAAAAATTCAATCATATCCCCGCGGTAATTTTTCGCTTTTTCTTTTATTTTTTCTTCAGACATCAAGAATCATCCTTTTCAATCCATTAATCTATAGTTTAACTTTCTAACTGTTATTATGTCGCCCCTTCAGGGCTTGTTTTTTTAACCTTTGAACCCAGGGCTCACGCCCTGGGCTAAGGGTATGTCGCCCCGTTGGGGCTTTAAAACAGGTGTTAACGGTTTAGAAGTTTTGCTTTAACTTTCCAACTTTCACACTTTCACACTTTCACACTTTCACACTGTTATTACGCCCCGCTCCCCGCGCCTAGCGCCCCGCTATTTCACAACTTATGTCGCCCCGCTGGGGCTAAAACAGGTGTTAACGGTTTAGAAGTTTTGCTTTAACTTTCCAACTTTCACACT
>CAZKRS010000018.1:2862-16224 GCA_964555265.1 uncultured bacterium
ACTGTTATTACGCCCCGCTCCCCGCGCCTAGCGCCCCGCTATTTCACAACTTATGCCGCCCCGTTGGGGGTTGAAAAAAATCTTTAATTTTTTTGTAAATGAACGTACGTGGTGATACCGGAAAATTGAAAAAAATAAAAGTTAAGAAAAGGGGTTTAATCTCGGGAAGAAAATATAGCCGAGCAACCTATCATCTTTTCCGAAGAAAGATAATTATAACAGAAAGAACTATAAAAAAGAAATAATTTATTGGTACCAAAACCTACCGACGGGGTCCTGGAACTCCTTCATCCCCCGGAGGGGAGCTGCTTTGGTTTTAGTATCCCTCGCCGGCTTCGCCGCCGGAAACGATAGAAACTCCGGCGCTGGCGCCGATCCGGGAGGCCCCGGCGGAAATCATATCCACAGCTTCCTGGAAGTTGTGGACACCGCCACTGGCTTTTACACCCATCTCTCCTCCGACCACGCGCCTCATAAGGGCAATATCGTTCATCTTGGCGCCCCCGGGGCCAAACCCGGTGGAAGTTTTCACAAAATCGGCGCCGGCTTGCTTGCACAGTTTACAGGCTTCGGCTATTTGACTCTCGGAGAGAAGTCCCGTTTCCAGGATAACTTTGAGGATCCTGTTCCCGGCCGCTTCTTTTACTGCGGCAACGTCCCGGCGAACATAATCGGTATCCCCTTCTTTCAACGCTCCAACATTCATGACCATGTCAACCTCGTCAGCACCGTTAGCAATAGCCTCCCGCGTCTCCTGGACCTTGGTAGCGGTGGTTGTGGCACCAAGCGGGAAACCGATAACCGTGCAGACCTTGACATCGGTCCCCTGGAGGAGCTGGTTACATAGACTCACCCAGGCGGGATTAATACATACGGAAGCAAACCCGTATTCTTTAGCTTCTTGACAGAGTTCGACAATTTCCTCACGGGTAGCATCCGGGTTAAGCAGTGTATGGTCAATATATCCCCCGACTTCTTCCTTGACATCTCTAACTCCGATCGTGGTTCCAATCCGCATCTGTTCATCCTGCATTACAGCGGAAAACTCGTCCTCCTTTTTGCTCACGGCCATGCCGGGGGAAGCTCCCTCGCCTGATTTTTCCCGGGCAACGGTTACTTCCGTAAGCTCACCGGTAGGAACCGAAGATTGCAAAAGTTCATACGAAAGTTCATGTAGGGGGGCACTTTTCACACCAAGATTAACAGCCTCTTTTAATTTTTGATCGAATTTCTCCTGGAGAGCCTTATTGGAGGATGAAATTTCAGTATCACTGGGAACAATAACATTTTTATCCTGTCCCAGGGCTTCAACGGCCAGCCGACCGGCCGGACCGGTACCCTCCAGTTCGTTCAGTTCGTTTAAAGTCGAAAGCGAGAGGGTCGGGAAGACCACCGCATCACAGCGAGTGACGAGAGAAAAACAGCCCTCGGCTGGGAGTTCCGACTCAAAAACCTGCTGGACATTCGGTAAATTTTTAAAAGACTGCCGCTGGTCAGCAGGAAGGGAGCTGTCCAAAAATAGCTCCAGGTTCACTTTTTGCCCGGCAAGTTTTTGAAGCTGGTTTTTAACTTCAGCCAGATCAGCGGGACCATCGGTAAGGATAACTAAAATCCTCCGGCCGGTGCCGGCGTTATTTTTCTCCGCCGGCTCCTCATCTGATCCATCTACGTTTAGAGTTTCATTATTATCAACAATTTTTACAACCTCTTCTGTGATCTGCTTTATAAGCTCATCATTTGCCACGATGCTTCCTCCTCTTTAGAGGTGTTTCGGGTTAAATAATTATTCAGCCAATAGTTGCCAGTTGAATGCCAACCATCTCAGCGATACCGAACATAACCCCGGCAACCGCTGCGGTCTGTGATGAAGCCAGAACTCCGGCAATCATCGCCCGCAGGCCGAGTTTCGCCAGGTCTTCAGAACGGGAGGGGGCAATTCCTCCAATCCCTCCGATCTGGATAGCAATTGAACTAAAATTAGCAAAACCTGTCAGGGCGTAGGTAACAATAACCATGCTGCGGGCCATCAAGGCACCGCTTTCAGCCATATGCTGAAAAGTCAGGAAAGCCACAAATTCGTTAATGGCAATTTTCTCACCAATCAACTGGCCAACAGTAACCAGGTCCGGCCAGGGTATCCCGATTAAAAAGGCCAGTCCGGAAAACAGATAGCCAAGAGTTTTCTGGAGAGTTAACTCCTGGAGTATAACCAGGACTTCAAGTTCAAGCATATATGTTAAACCTGCTGCCAGGATTCCGGCAACAGCAATGGAAATCAAGACTATAAGAGCAGATTTTACGGATGGATCATACCAGTAAGCGAAGGAGGAAATAACAAGCAAAATAAAGCCGGCACTGAAAGCAGCAGCGCCGACCTGTGAACCGCTGCCGCCAAGCAGGTAAGCTATGAATCCAAACAGGGCAACGCCCAGGACTAAAACGCCAAGAGAACCAAGCCAGTATTCAAGCCGCTGGCGAAGGGTGAAAAAAGACCCGGCAAGTCCAATAACAAGTCCGCTCCATAGACCTATTTGAGCCCATAAATAGAAACTGCCGGCGACCTGGAAATGAACAACAAAAAGCTCGGGGAGCAGAAAATAGCCGGCAACCGGGAGCAGAACAATAAGTGCCAGCCCCCCGAACCAGTATTTAGTTTTCTTCAGAGTCCAGACGGTGCGCGCAATAAAAAGTGCGGTTATAATCCCCCCGACAACAGCTCCCCAGCCCAGTGCCTGCAGGCCTTCCAGGCCGGTTACCAGCCAGAAAACCTGCTGGCCGGCCCACTCCATTACAAAATTACCCATGTAAACCAGGGCAATAAAAGCCAGGAGCATAGAACCAACATTCAGGGCCAGTTTCAAACCGGAGCGGGCACCGGAAGCGGCAGCATCAATAACATTCTGGTGGCGCTGTTCAACGTTGACTTTTACTTCTCCCCGGGTGTCGGGGGATTTGCTTTCGGGGAAAGTCAGTTTGGACATTACAATTGCCGCCGGGGCCGACATAATGCTGGCGGTTATCAAATGGCCGGCTATTTCGGGGAAATACTGGTGAAGCATCCCGACGTATGCGGCCATAACTCCACCGGCCACGGTGGCAAAACCACCGGTCATCACAGTATTTAATTCGGACATGGTCATATTTTTTACGAAAGGCCGGATAACCAGGGGAGCTTCGGTCTGACCAACAAAAATATTAGCACTTATGGAAAGCGTTTCAGCGCCGCTGGTCCCCAGTATTTTCATTATCACCCAGGCCACAAATTCTACAATTTTCTGCATAATACCGGAATAATATAAAATAGCCATTAAAGAGGAGAAGAAAATGATCGTGGGGAGAACTGAAAAAGCAAACTGGGCGCCGGCAAATTCCGCCTCAACCAGGTCGCCGAAGAGAAATTCGGCACCACGATCAGAAAAATCAAGAAGTCCCAGGACAACGTCATTCATGTATTGGAAGAACAGCTGGCCGTGCTGGGTCAGAAGAACAAGGACCCCCAGGACCAGTTGAATCACCAGGCCGCCAACGACCGTTTTCCACATAACAAAAGAACGGTCGGTCGAGATCAACCAGGCAATAAAAGGCAAAGCAAGAAGTCCAAGTAAACCGCAGTAAAATTCCGGACCCATTATTAGCGCCCCCTGTCAAGCTGATTTATTTTATCTACACGTCGCTGGTGGCGGCCACCACCAAATTCGGTTTCCAACCAGAGATCAACAAGTTTCACGGCTCTTTTTGCCCCTATAAGCTCAGCTCCCAGGACAAGCATGTTGCTGTTATTATGAACCCGGCTGCTGTTAGCGGTGAACTCATTATTGGGACAGGTGGCCCGGACACCTTTAACCTTATTACCAACGATAGTGGAAGCAATTCCGGTGGTATCAACCATGATCCCCCGTTCGAAATTACCACCGGCAACTCCCTCGGCAACCAGCCGGGCATAATCAGGATAATCGCATGATTCCTCGTCGTAGGTGCCAAAATCAACCACCTGGTGGGATGTTTCGCGATCAAGATGTTTTTTAACCGCTTCCTTGAGCTGATAACCGCCGTGGTCAGCACCTATGGCTATTTTCATTCCTCTATAATCTCCAGTTGAAGTTTACCGGCCTCTTCTGCGGCGAGACCGGTTATAATTGTGGAACGAGGGACAACAATTTTTTTGTCCCCGGTTCCGGCAATATTTCTTACTTTCCCGGCAGTGAGAACCTGGCCGGGATTATAGCCGGTAATTCCCGGATTTTTCTCTTCAGAGCAGCCATCATCCGCCGGCGCTGATTTTTCTACGCCGGCAGTCTTATTTAAACTCAATAAATTCCTGTCAATCAGCACCTGGATAACAAGACGAACAACAGTTTTAATTTCTGTTTTATTCATCAGTTTTATCGCCGGCGGCGACCTCCAGATCTGCCAGGGGTTGCTCAGATTTTTTCTGCTGCCCCCGGTGCCGGTGAACATCGATAAGCATCCAGCCCATGAGGGGAACAATAAGCAGACAGACTATAAAGAGCGTAATCCCCCAGACGACAGTATACTCCAGCAGACCGCCGATAAAAAAACCGCCGGTGAATAGCGAAATACCGACCAGGGCCATTGCCATTGCTTTTATGCGAGCCCTGAACCATTTCCGGCGGGTCTGACCGGCTATATCATCAAGAACTTTCTTTCGATAATCAGCGTCTTCTTTCAGGCGCTGTTTGTCGTAATTACGCACAATGACCCCCGGTTCAAACTATTCGGAAATAATCAACAAGAGCACAGCGACGGCGGCGGACAAAAGTCCGGGCCGAAGTTACTCCTTCACCGGTGGGAGTGCTGATAGTCATGGAGGTCCATCCTTCTCCATTATGTCCCATGGCGTTGAGATTGCTGCCATTTTTAACAAATATACTGCAGTCCATCTCCACAGCCATCCGGTGCATGTTCTCGATATTTTGTGAATGCATGGCAGCGGAATGCTGAAAACCGTGTTCAAGTTCTTTCGCAAGGTCGATAGCCCTGTCAACGTTAGGAACACGAATGAAAGGGACCACCGGCATCAGCTGTTCAAGCTGAGCGAAAGGATGCCGGGGGCCGGTTTCCGGGATCAGAAGCCGGGTCTCGTCGGGAACATCAAACCCGGCATTTTCGGCAATAACCGCGGCATTTTTGCCAATCCAGTCGACATTAATCGATGGATCATCGCCGGGATAATCTTCCAGGACCAGGCCGGCCACCTGTTCGGTCTGTTCTTCACTGAGTTGATAGCCGCCGTTCTGACAGAGATGGTACATCAGATCAGCGGCAATTTCTTCAACCGCCAGGATCTCTTTTTCGCAGGTGCACATGATATTGTTATCAAAACTGGCACCTTCCACGATTTTCTGTCCCGCCCGGCAGATATCCGCCGTCTCGTCAACTACAACCGGTGGATTTCCGGGTCCGGCGGCAATTACCCGCTTGGAAGCTTTCATGGCCTCTTCAACGACAGCTTCACCGCCGGTTACTGCAAGCAGGGGAATATCTTCATGGTGAAATATTTCCTGCGCCGTATCCAGGGTGGGTTCAGAAATAATAGTCAGCAGGTCCTGGGGACCGCCAATTTTCTGAATTGCCCGGTTAAGCTCCTGGACGGCTTCCACGCAGACGTTTTTAGCAGCGGGGTGGGGATTAAAGACAACTGCGTTACCGGCGGCAATCATACTGATACTGTTGTTCACCATGGTTGCAGCCGGATTGGTGGAAGGAGTAATTGAACCTATAATACCCCAGGGAGCAAACTCCTCGAGGGTCAAACCGTGGTCACCGGTGGTAACCTCCGGCTGGATATCATCCACACCGGGAGTTTTTTCCGCACAGAGAGTAATTTTCGCCACTTTATCTTCGATGCGGCCAAAACCGGTCTCTTTAACGGCCTTTTCGGCCCAATCACGGGCTTTTTCTTTCCCTACTTCGCGAATAGCTTCTACTATTTTGCGGCGAAGGGAAAGATTATCCTGGCCGCGAAATTCTTTGAAAGCCAGACCGGCCGCTTTAACAGCGTCAACCGCCGAGGTAAACGCCCCCAGGTTACCGGAACTCCCGGCAGAAAAGCCGGATGAACCGCTGTTTGGGGCCGAACGAGGCCGACCGGCCGAACCTATAGACGTCCGCGATTCTTCTCCGCTCGTTACCCGGTTGACCACTTCCTGCACAATAGAACGGACGTTAGAATTATCATCATTCATTTATGAAGAGCCTCCTGATTTCTGAAAAGTGATGCCACTACCGGTAGATCTGTGGCTTACTCGATTTCACCTTCCAGAGCAATCGGAAAAATCTCTTCAAGGTTAGCGTGAGGGCGCGGAATTACATGAACGGCAACAAGTTCGCCCACTTTTTCCGCCGAAGCGGCACCAGCATCGGTGGCAGCCTTACAGGCAGCAACGTCACCACGAACAAGAGCCGTAACGTAACCGGCACCAATTTTTTCATGTCCAACAAGTTTGACTTTAGCCGCTTTGACCATAGCGTCGGACGCTTCTATCAAAGCAACCAGACCTCTCGTCTCAATCATTCCAAGCGCTTCCATGAGACAGGACAACCTCCTTAAAAAACTTAAAGTTATTAAATTGAACCAGTTAAATTTAACCTGTTTTAGAGATACAAACAACACTACTGTTTATAAAATAAAGTTCCACAGGGATTAAGTATGGCAAGAAATTTTTATTTTTCAAGAAAAATTTTAGTGGGAGGATCTATTAAGCTCAGCTGCACCGGTCAGGGCTATTCCCAGGGGGGTGGTCAGAATAGGATCTTCCGGTTTTATTACCTTCTTTTCAAGTTCCTCGGCGAACACTTCTTCGAACCCGGCCGGGATAGCCGTTCCACCGACCAGGTAAACAGAATCTATTCCCGGGAAATCCTGCAGGTGATGGTGGACAATCCCGGCCATTTTTTCAAGAACGGGTCGAACTATCCCCAGGTATTCAGGCAGTTTTGCGTTAAGTTTAAACTGTTCAGCTTCTTCGAAAGAAATATCTTTACTGCCGGCAAGAACGAGAGTCAGGTGATGGCCCCCGGTCGCCTCATCGGCGGTATAAACGACTTCTCCGCCTTTCAGAACCGAAATTCCGGTGGTACCGCCACCTATATCAACAATTGCCCCCTCTTCTGTCTGCAGCGTTTCTGAAGCCGCACTGGGTTCATCGACTTCAGCTATAACATCAAACCCGGTATCTTTTACCACGTTAGATTCCACCCAGGGTTCAGTTTTAGGTGGATAGCCAACGGCCGCCAGCTGAAGCGGTTGATCACCGGGGAGGTTCTCTTCTATTTTGTTCTTTTGTTTTCTTATCTGTTCGCACGCCCCCGAATAATCGACAACAACTCCATCCCGCACCGAGTCGTCCCAGGAAAATTCTGCAGCAACAGGTTCACCGGCGCTGTCGGAAACAACCAGCTGAATATTGGAGGTGCCCAGGTCAACCCCGCAGACGAGCGGCGGAGTGAAATCCTCGCTGATATAGCCGTTTTGCTGTAATTTCCGGGTGGTTTTGATCCTGTTGATTATTTCATCGGAAAGCTTTTCGGACATTTTTTTACTCCAGAACTTTATAAGAAATTGATTGAATCGTAAAAGAAGCACAGGGAGCACTCACCTGTCGCCCATTATATTACCACGAATGGGAAAATATTTGAATTACTCAGCCTCTTCCCGAGAAAAAGAGGTCTGTATTAGTCTTTAATAACCAGGCGCAGGCCGTAGTTTTTGTCGAGATACCGGACAAGTTTATTTCCGGCGTCAAACTTTTGAACTACATAAGGGGAATAGTTTACTTCGTAGTTATTAACGTTTAAGAGATGATACCTTGTCGAAGGTTTAGTGCCGGGTTCAAGTGTAACTTCAGCCAGCAATCCATAGCGGATATTATCGGTAAGAGTGGTAAACAGGTAGTTTCCGAGACTGTAGTAAATAACACCACCGTTATATTTTTCCACCGGCTGAATAACATGGGGGTGATGACCAAAAACCACGTCAGCCCCGGCGTCAATAGAACTGCGGGCCAGGTTTTTCTGATATTTTTGCGGAGTGGTATCAAGTTCTGCCCCCCAGTGAAAAGAAACCAGTGTGAAATCTGCTTTTTCCGAAGTTTCTTTTACAGCATCCCGAACCCGGCCGGCGGCGCCAAAAGCAGTCCCGGGTTTGTCCTCCCCGGCCCAGAAGGAACGGGGGAAAGTATTAGAAAAAGCCAGCAGAGCGACGGTCTGGTTGTTGGCCTCAAAAAATACCGGTTTTTCAGCTTTTTCTCTATTTTTACCCGCACCGGTATAACCAATATTGACGCTATCAAGGTGCTGTTTAGTTTCCCGGAGGCCTTCAGGACCGTAGTCCATGATATGGTTGTTAGCAATACTTACGCCATCGACTCCGAGAGATTTTAAGATCGGGAGAGCAATTTGCGGCTGGCTTTTAAACAAAAATGTCTTCTTAACAGTCGTGGTATTGCGGTTGGTTACGGGAGTTTCCAGGTTGGCGAAATGCAGATCAACTTCCTGGCGGACCGGGAGAATATTAGCCGTAAAATCCTCCACCCCTTTATTTTGCAGCCGTTCTTCGATTCGATTGCCGGGATAAACATCGCCCCCCAGGAGAATCCTGACCGGTTCTGGTTCCCTGAACGGCGGGTCCAAAACCACCACCAGGCCGGCCACAGATATACCGATAATAACTACCACAAACAAAAAAATGTACCTTTTTTTCATAATGATACCCGCTTAAAAACAGAAGATAATAACTGACGTGACTCCCGTGGATTGAAAAGTGGAATATATAAATGGTGTGGTCAGTAATCTGTTCGGTCTCTTTAATTATAAACAACTGCCGGGGGCTATTACAAATAAATTTTCCTGGCACGTCAGTTTTTGGCCGAAGAACTCCTGGCGGCACTGGTATATTCCAGGATCAGAATGATGGCAAAAATAGCGCCCCCGTGGATCAGCAGTAAAAGTGCGTCAGCGCGATTGACCCGGGGAAGCAAAACAGCCAGGATTCCGGTGGTGAAAGTTATCAGGTAAATCAAGAGAACAGCCGACCGCCGGGAGAGACCCAGGGAAACCAGGCGGTGGGAGAAATGACGGTTGTCCGCCTCCCAGATAGGATAGCCTTTTAAAAGCCGGATTGCCATCACGGAAAAAGTATCGTAAAGCGGGACGGCAAAAATCAAAAGCGGGGTGATAACCGGCAGGTGCTGCAGCCGGGCTTCAACCAGGTAATTGGCGGAGACGGCCAGGGAGCCGAGAAAAAAACCCAAAAAACAGCTTCCGGCATCCCCCATAAAAATTTCGGCGGGATTGAAATTAAAACGAAGGAAAGCAACCAAACTCCCCAGCAATACCACGGAAATATAGAGTGTCTGCCAGTCCCCCTGGCGGAAGGTAATAATGCTAAACACAAGGGCGCAGATAGCAGCTATTCCTCCCGTCAGACCGTCCATATTATCAAGTAAATTTAAACTGTTGGTCAGACCCACTATCCAGAGAATGGTTATCCCCACGGTAATGATATTTGTGCCGATGAACAGGGAAACTGAAACCCCGTGCAGGACAACAACTACGGCCGCGCCAACCTGGATAAAAAATTTAGATGCGGGAAGCAGACCAAAAACATCGTCTGCAAGTCCCATCAAAAAAACAAGAGTGGAGCCAATAAATATACCGTTCAAAGCGGGCGACCAGTTCAATTCTCCCGTATAGACCAGGAAAAGCAGTGTAGCCCAGACGGAGCCATAGATGGCCAGTCCTCCCAGCAGGGGCGTTGCTTTTCCATGGGACTTGTGAGAATCGGCGCCGCCGGGCTGGTCAATCAAACCGGTGAGGCGGGAAATAAAAGTGCAGAGAGGAATTAATAAATAACAGGAACCAAAACTTAACAACCCAACGGCAAAGAACAGCCATTCCCTTCCGAGCTGCATTAAATTTTAACCACTCTTAAGTCTGCCGGGCGATCGAATGTTTCGTCGAGTGCGTTGCGGGTATCGACCACAAGCGGAATTTCTTCCAAGACCGAGTTAAAATCAAAAATTTCATGATCGGTAATGATAACCCCGGCGTCATAATCTTTTTCATCCAGCTGATCGGTGGTTACCCGGGAGATTTCTTTTTCTGCAACATCAAATTTTTCAACGTGCGGATCACAATAATCCACCTCAGCTCCCTGCTCAACTAATTTCGAAATTACTTCAACAGCCGGGGATTCTCGGGTATCGGCAACATCCGGTTTATAAGCAACACCGAACACGCATATTTTTGATCCCCGGACACTTTTTTCAAATTCATTCAACCCTTCAGTTATTTTCCTGAAGACATAATTAGGCATCGAGCGGTTAATTTCGTCGGCCAGTTCTATAAACCTGGTGGAGGTATTATGAAGCCGGGCCCGCCAGGATAAAAAGAGCGGATCGATAGGAATACAGTGTCCGCCCAGGCCGGGACCGGGGTAAAAAGGCATAAACCCGAAAGGTTTTGAGGAAGCTCCTTTAATAACTTCCCAGACGTTAATATCCAGCCTATCACAGATGAGAGCCATTTCATTAACCAGTCCGATATTAATGCTGCGGAAGGTATTTTCAAGCAGTTTTACCATTTCGGCGGCTTTAGTGGTTGAAAGTTCAACAACCTCGCCCACAACCTCACCGTAAAAAGCTGAAACCAGGTCGCCGGCCTGCTTGCTGTAACCACCGACAACCTTCGGGGTGTTGTGAAGGCCGTATTCTTTATTACCGGGATCGATACGCTCGGGAGAAAAAGCCAGGAAAAGTTCATTTTCAAGGTCCCAGCCCGCTTCTTTAAAAGCTTCGGCCAGGATTTCATCGGTGGTTCCGGGATAAGTGGTGCTCTCCAGGATTATTAAACCCGGAGGTGAAAAATTCTCCACAATTGTCTCGGTAGCCTGGGCAATAAAGGAGATGTCCGGATCCCGGGATTTGCGCAGGGGCGTGGGCACGCAGATGCTCAAACAGTCCATTTCCCCCAGCCTGCCCATGTCGTCGGTAGCTTCGAAGCTGCCGGAGTTAACCAGCGCTTGCAGACGGCTGCTTTCAACATCTTCAACCGGGGAGTGACCGCTGTTAAGTTGATCGACTTTATCGGCGTCGATATCAAATCCGGTTACAGGAAAGCCGGCCTCGGCAAATCCAACTGCCAGGGGCAAACCGACGTAACCCATTCCCAGGATACCCACCCGGGCCTCATGGTTTTTGATTTTATTTTTAAGTTTCATTTGAATTCCTCGTTTGTATGGAAATAATCAATGATTCTTTTTAAAATATCTTCAAGCTCATACCGGGGTGAGAAATCAAGCTCCTCTTTTAGTTTGGAAACATCGGGAACCCGGTGGCGCATATCCTCGAAATTGGACTCGTAAGCCTCTTCATAAGGAATATATTTTATATCGGACGAACTGCCGGTAACTTTGATTATTTTTTGAGCCAACTCTTCGATGCTGATTCTGTTTGTCCCCCCGATGTTATAGACCTGTCCCCTGGCATCCTTCCGGTCCAGCAACTCAATAATCACATCCGTTGTGTCCTCTACATCGATAAAGGCTCTTGTCTGCTGACCGTCATCATAAACCGTGATCGGCCGGTCAAGCTGAGCCTGCTTGACAAACCGGGGAATAACCATCCCGTAGCGGCCTGTCTGGCGGGGACCGACAGTATTAAAGAATCTGCCGATAACCACCGGCAGATTTTTTTCCCGCCAGAAAGCAAAGGCCAGAAACTCATCCAGCGCTTTAGTACAGCTGTAGCTCCACCGGGATATTTCCGTAGATCCAAGAACCCGGTTATCTTCCTCGCTGAAAGGTACTTTCTCGTTTTTCCCGTAAATTTCGGAGGTGGAGGCTAAAAAAACGGGTGTTTTATCCCGGTTGGCGGCATGCAGAACATTTTCAGTTCCCCGGACATTGATCTCTATAGATTCAAGAGGGTTGTCAATAATATATTTAACTCCAACAGCCGCCGCCAGGTGATAAATCCTGTCCGCCCGGGCCACAGAATCCTTAACCGTTTCTTCGTTCATAATCGAATCGACTATCAGTTCGAAGTTGTCATTATCTTCAAGAGACGAAACGTTTTCCAGCCGGCCGGTGGATAAGTTATCCAGTGCCCTGACAGTATGCCCGGCATTAACAAGCTTTTCGCAGAGATGTGAACCGATAAATCCGGCGCCGCCGGTTACTAAATATTCCATTGGTTCCTCCCAAAGTAGAGATAAAAACTAATAACAAACGATGAGATATTTAAAGTAAAATCATACACAATATTACAGTTAAAGTTAAGGTATAAGTTGAAATCGCCAGTTCTCCCGCCAGCTCAGGCGTGAAACAGGCGAACTATTATCCGGATAACAATGAAACTGCAGTTACTTTTTTTATCATCCCACCCGCCGGGGGGATGGATTTTGGGACCTTCGGTCCGGAGGCGAAACTATCGATGGTCGAAATTAACTGTAATTATTATACAATTATCTGGGTTCTGCCAGGGTTCTGGTTATAAATCAGGGAAGAATAAATAAGGTCTCTGATGATCTCATTTATCTGTAAATGGATTACTGGGAGAATACAAATTATCTATAAATTAAGAAAATTAATTAAGGGTGAATGAACTTGAACAGCAAACAACCGCTTCCGGAGGGCAAGTTAGATCCGGATCTATTGAAAGAACTGCTTGCGGAACTGCCCACGGATGAAAGTATAACAATCAAACCCGGACTGGGACTTGACGCCGCCGGGATCAAGGTCGAGACCGATTATATATCTGCGACCACCGATCCGATAACCTTTGCCGCTGAAAATATTGGTACCTACAGCGTTGCGGTTAATATCAACGATATAGTCTGCCAGGGCTGCCGTCCCCGCTGGTATACGGCAAGTTTTATGCTTCCCCCCGGGACCACCAGACAGGAATTGAAACATCTATGGAGAGATCTGAAGCAGGCATTAAAAAAATGGAACGTGGCTGCCGCCGGGGGGCACACAGAAGTTACCGACGCCGTTAACCGGCCCCTGCTCTGCGGACAGATTATCGGTGAGCCGGTGGCGGAAAAACTGCTGACCCCGCAAGATATTAAACCCGGGGCAGTTCTATATCAATGGCGCCCGGCGGCCCTGGAAGGGCTTGCCCTGCTGGCGCGAGAACATGAAGAAAAACTGAAAGAATATATCAATACTGAGAAACTTATCCGGCTGAAAAAATTGCTTGAAGAACCGGGTATCTGTGTCTGGCCGGAAGCTGAAAAACTGCTTCAAATAAAAGAACTAACCGCCCTGCACGATCCCACGGAGGGAGGAATAGCCACCGCAATCCATGAGCTGGCCGAAGCCTCGGGGTGCGGGGTTAAAAT
>CAZKRS010000019.1:0-15235 GCA_964555265.1 uncultured bacterium
TGGATAAAGAGAACTGGCGGGCGTTGTATGAGCTCGGTAAAGTTTATTATGCCCGGGGATTCAATGACACGGCCGTAAAAATCTGGGAGGAGGGACTGGAAGCGCCCGACCGGTTCCGGGACTGGTTCCGCCGGGAATTATCTTCTCACCGGCTTCGTTATGAAAAATTTTTAACCTCCCCCGAATCCGAACTGGAATGGACTTTCACCGGCCAGATCAGGGGAAACGTCCTGGGGAGAGGAAGAAATATAAATCCATCGGCTCTCCAGGAGGTTGAGGGGGGTGGATTTTTAGCCGCTTCTTACGGCACAAACAGAGTGATCAAATACTCGAACAGCGGCAGCCTGATCCGCCGCTGGGATGATATTCAGCAGCCAATTGACCTTGCTTATCATCCCCGGCTGGGTTTTCTTGTTGCCGAATACGGAGCGGACCGGATTTCAATAATAACTTCAAACAATGAACGGCGGGTGTTGACCTCGGGGTTGGAGGATCCGCGTCGGATTATTACCGACGGGCGGAAAATTTTTGCGTACAGTGATGGGCGCCGGGAATTAATCCAGTTAAATACAGACGGGGAAACAGTTGCAATTATCTGGTCGGCTCCCGTCGCCAGCCGGGTGGAGGATCTTGCCCTGGGGCCGGACGAAAACTTCTGGATTGTTGAAAGCCGGGACAATCGAATAATTGTGGTCAACCAGAAAGGCGAGAAGGTCGACGAGCATCTATATGAACCCCGTCGGGAAATCCGGCGGATCTGGTGGGCGGGCGATGAGCTGCTGCTTGCCACCTCGCAGGTCCTGGCAAATTATGATCCGGAGGAAGGATTCCGACCTCTTCAGACGGACGGCGAAATCATGGCCGGGGCCCCTGTTTCTGATATTTTTTTCCACGGGGATCGTTTATACCTCTCCCGTTTTGAAGAAAGTGATATCCTGATTTATCGGACTCCCCGCCAGCCCGAACCTGACATATTAATCCAGGATAGGCGTTATCATTTTGAAAATTATCCCATCGTCAGGTTAAATTTAATTATTGACGACCCTTTACGCAGTGACCGGTTTTTGGACCTGAGAGACGATCACGTGGGAATCAGGGTGGATAACCGGGAAGCCCGGCCCAGCTTTTTGCGTCCGACCCGTGATATATTTTCTCCCGCCTGGTATTTAATTGTTGATAACCGGTTTGATTCGGAAGCTCTCTGGGGGGAAATGCAACAATACCTGGAAGAGATAATCAACCGGGCTCCGGAGGACAGCAGGGGATCGATTATAGACCTGGGTCGTCGGGAAACCGGTCAGGAATTAACCGGTTCAGCTGTGAGACTGAGAAATGCTTTAAATTCAATAGTTCTCTCCGGGTCTCCACCTCCGGAGGAAGAAGGAAAATTGCTTTTGGATTATCTGGAGCGGATGTTTGACCTGGCGACCGAACGGCGGGGGCCGGTAGGAATAATTTTATTTTCTCCGCACCTGGAAGAAAACCGGGCGGAATTTAAACGACTTGCCAACAGAGCCCGGAATAACAAAACCCCGTTGATTCTGATAAGACCGTCCCCCGAACCGCTGCCGGCCGAGCATCATTTACTGGGGGTTGAAGAGGTATTAACCCAGGATTTTACCAACCTGGAAGCTGATAAAGCCTGGAGATTTTTTAACCGGAATATCGATCGACATTTAACTGCAGTTTTCCGCAGTCCCATTGCTATTCTGGAGCATGCAGAATGGCGGGACCTGGAGATGGAGATCCACTATCTTAACCGTGTTTATGATTTTGACGGGGGGTATTTACTGCCATGAATTCTGGTTCAGATTTCACCGAAGAACGGCGGCAAATGGTTGAAAGACAGCTGAAACCCCGTAATATATCAAACAAGCGGGTCCTGGAAGCGATGAACAAAATCCCCCGGGAGAAGTTTGTTCGCCAGACTGATATGGACCGGGCTTATGCAGATATGGCCCTGCCCATCCAGGAGGGGCAGACCATTTCCCAGCCTTACATTGTCGCCCTGATGAGCCAGCAACTTAACCTGGAGGCCGGCCAGAAAGTCCTGGAAATTGGGACCGGCTCGGGCTATCAGACAGCTGTTCTGGCGGAGATGGGGGCTGAAATTTACACTGTCGAGATTTACCAAAAATTATCAGAACGGGCCCGGCGACGGCTGGAGGAGCTGGGATATACCGACCGGGTTAAATTCAAGGTCGGGGACGGCAGCAAAGGCTGGCCCGAGCGGGAACCGTTTGACCGGGCAATTATTACCGCTGCGGTCCCCGCTGTTCCCGCCCCGGTGAAAAATCAGCTTAAAAAAGGAGGACTGCTGGTTGCCCCGGTTGGTTCCCGTTATTCCCAGCGTTTGCAGGTTCTGCAGAAAGAAAAAAGCGATAATTTCCGGGAAAAAGAGCTTATATCCTGCAGATTTGTTCCCCTGCAGGGCAGTGGTGGCTGGAAAAATAACTGATATGGATGCCAGAACTAAAAAATCTTTCCCCGCCGGATTTCTATCCCGATTCTATATTTTTCTGAAAGGTGTCTGCATGGGGATAGCTGATATTATCCCCGGGGTAAGCGGGGGGACCATGGCTTTGATCCTGGGGATTTATCCCCGGCTGATCGAGGCGATAAGTAATATAAATTTAAGCTGGCCGGTTTCTTGGCTGCGGATGTGGTTTATCAGGGATAAAGAGGGCGGCAATCAGGCCCGGGTCAAGTTTGAACAAAATTTTTGGCGCATGGATCCCGTTTTTTTGTTAACAGTTGCCGGCGGTATTTTATTTGCGGTTGCCGCCGGCAGCCTGGTTATCACTCATTTTCTGGATAACTATCCCGTTCTTGTGCGGGCGTTTTTTTTCGGATTAATATTATCAAGCAGCCTGATACCCTATCGCCGGGTTAGAAAAAACCTTGCCCCGGGGATTAAAAACATTATTGGTGTTCTGTTCGTGGGGATTGTTACTTTCGGCCTGGCTTTTGTCGTAACCGCCCCGGAGATGGGTTTTAATCCCCCGGTAAGATGGACGGAAGTTACTTCCCGGGGGGAAGAGCTTTCCCGGCTATCAGCCCGGGCGATGAGTGCTTATCCGCAGTCCGAACTGCTGGCGAGTCCTAAAAACGATAATATTTCCGTAGACGGGGGGGAAGTTCCGGCCGGACAGAAGGTTTTTATCCCTCGTCTTCCGGCCTGGTATCTTTTTATATCGGCGGTAGTGGCCATCTGTGCGATGATTCTGCCGGGGATAAGCGGAGCATACATTTTATTAATCCTGGGAGCCTATTATTATCTATTAAACATATTCAACCATTTCCAGATTGCAGTGGCCGGGGGCAGTATAGCCCTAAAACCGCTTGGTTACCTGTTGCTTTTTTGCACCGGGGCCGGAGTGGGACTGCTTATTTTTTCCCGTGTCATTAGATTTGTCCTTCACCGCTGGCCGGCAGTGACAATGGCGGGGTTGACCGGTTTGATGCTCGGGGGGCTGCGGGGTTTATGGCGGAAAGAATTTGTGGCAAACAGCTCGCCCGGGGTGGCGGTGGTTTTCCTGGCGGGAATTATAATTGTCAGTTTACTGGATTATGCCGGGCGTTTGCAAAACCGGGAGTCTGCAGATGGGTGAATCAAATGGTAGTGACATCGAACAAAAGTTCCCTCCCGACCACTGGCGCAATGAGATTCTGTCTTTTAAAAACCGGGTCCTGGTTGAAGAAGGGCTGGCTTCCAATACAGTCGAATCATACCTTCAGGATATCAAAGATTTTCTTAAATTTTGTTTTGAACAGCAGATTGATAATTTTAGAGAGGTAGATATTTTTATAATAACTGATTACCTTGAGGTTTGTAGAAACAGAGAATACGCCCCGGGAACGATTTCCCGCCGCCTGGCGACCTTAAACCGTTTTTTTAGACATCTGAAGAAAGAAGAAGCAATTGATTCCAATCCCGTGGAGCTTGTGGACCGTCCCCGGAACAGGGATAAATATCCGGATTACCTGAGCGAGGAGGAAGTGGAACAGCTGCTAAAAGAGCCGTCGGTTGAGAATTCTGGCGGTCTGCTGGAGAGAACGGTCCTGGAACTGCTGTATGGATGTGGTCTGCGGGCGTCGGAGCTGGTTAATTTAAAAGGGGAAAATATAGACTGGGAACGGGGGGAAATCCGGGTGGAGGGCAAAGGAAGCAAGCAGCGGATTGTTCCGGCGGGACGCCAGGCCCTTAAATGGCTCCGGAAATATGCCGAGGAGTTCGAACCGGCGCCCGGTAGCCGGCAGGGTGACTTTTTTATCACCGCAACCGGCAATTCGTTGAGCCGGCAGAAAGTCTGGGAAATAGTTAAGAAGAACGCTCGGAAGGCCGGGCTGAACGATGTCAGTCCTCATACTCTCCGTCATTCTTTTGCCACCCATATGCTCAGCCGGGGAGCCGACCTGCGCAGTTTACAGGAGATGCTGGGGCACAGCGACGTGGGAACAACTGCTGATATTTATGTTCACCTGCGCGATGAGGTGAGCTCGGCCCACGCTAATTTTCATCCCCGGGGCAATTGATTTGTTTTTCAAGGAAGAAAAAGCTTGCAACATTGGCGTTTAAACCGGAAAATGATTAATACGAGACAAATTATGTCTGCCGGGAGGTTTAACAGTGGAAATTGATAGGTGGCTGGTAGAAAATACATTTCATCATTCTAATTTTTCAGATATTGAACGGCTGGTTGAATTAAAAAAAGACCAGGATGTTTCTATAGCCGTCAGTCTGCCCACCTTAAACGAAGAGGAAACGATAGCCAAAGAAATTATCCTGATCCAGACCGAGCTTATGATAAAACACGCCCTGGTGGATGAAATTGCCGTGGTGGACAGCGGCAGCGAGGATCGGACCCGAAAGATAGCTGAAAAATATGGAGCTTCGGTATACCTGGCCAGTAATTATCTCCAGGAAGAAGGAGTTTACCAGGGGAAAGGGGAAAATCTCTGGAAGAGTTTGTATTTGCTGGAAGGGGACATCATTGTTTATATTGATGCCGACATAAAAAATATAGCTCCCAAATTTGTTTACGGTCTGGTAGGGCCCCTGCTGGAGGACGAGGAACTTGGTTATACAAAAGCTTTCTATGAACGTCCCCTGCAGGTGGGGGAGTCAACCAGGACCGGTGGCGGAGGTCGAGTGACGGAAATATTAATTCGTCCTCTTTTTAATCTCTTTTTTCCCCGGCTTTCGGGTTTAATACAGCCGCTATCGGGTGAGTATGCCGGCCGCCGCGAACTGCTTGAAAAACTGCCTTTTTTTATAGGCTACGGGGTGGAGACAGGGTTGCTTATCGACATTGCCGAAAAGTTTGGAATAGAAAAAGTTGCCCAGGTTGATCTTGATAAACGTGTCCATCAGAACCAGGATTTGCAGTCGCTGGGGCAGATGGCTTTTGGTATCCTTCAGACATTTTTTAACCGGGTGGAAGCTTCCGACAAACTCCAGCTAAAAGAGGAAATAAACCGGATATTTCGCCAGATTAAGACGGTGGATAAGGATTTGCGCCGGTTTAAAGAACAGGAACTCAAGGAGATAGAGCGACCGCCGATGATTGAACTTGAACAATACCAGCAGAAATTCAACCGTTAAAAAAATGGATATATACCTGGTTCGCCACGGGGAGACAAACTGGAACATTCAATCCCGGATCCAGGGGGGAATTGACGTGGGGTTAAATGAAAAAGGAATTGAGCAGGCCCGGGAGGTTTCCCGGCATTTCCCGGCAGATTTTAATTGTGATCTTCTGGTAAGTCCCCTCCGCCGGGCCGTGGAGACGGCGGATATCTTAGAAGACCGGGTTGAGGCCCGGATTTACGAAGAATTGGATTTCTTACGGGAACTTGACCAGGGCTACTGGAACGGGCTGCGGGTCCAGGAGTTGAAAAACAGGCTTGATCCCCGGCGGTATAAAAACTGGCTCGATGATCCGCTCAGGCACAGCCCCCCGGGCGGAGAGTCTTTAGAAGTGGTTAAAGAGAGGGTTTCGCGAGGATTGAAAGAGGCAACCAAAAAATTTGAAGGCCCCCTGGTTATAGTTGCTCATAAAGTAGTGAACAGCATAATTGCCCACCTGGGGGGAGAATGGCCGTTCGAAGAGGTTATGGATTCCCTGCCGGAAAACGCAGCCGTCCTGGAGATTGAGCTGAAGTGCGAAGAAAATAAGGCTGTTAAAATTGAAAAATAAATCCCTGCAGGGCCGGGAAATTGGACTTTTGCATTACAGCTGTCCACCGGTTATCGGGGGAGCGGAGTTTATCCTGGAAGCTCACGCCCGCTGGCTCAACCGCTACGGTGCAGATGTTCGGGTCCTGGTTGGCGAGGGGGATGAATTTGACGAGGATATACCGGTGAAGACTTTTGAATTGCTCCAGTCGGATTACCCGGAGAAAAAAAAGGTCCGCCGCCAGCTTTTGAAAGGTGAGAATGATTTATTCAAGAAACTCAAGGATAAAATAAAAGAATATTTGAAGACCAGTTTTTCCGAAGCAGAAACCTGGCTGGTTCATAACCTCTACACGATGTCTTTCAACCTTCCCGCTACCGCGGCGCTGTTCGAACTGGCCGGGGAGACCTCCGCTCAGGTTATTCCCTGGATCCATGATATTGCCTGGTTGGATGATAGTTATGATACTCCTGATAAATACCCGTGGTCGCTCTTAAAACAGCCGGCTGACGTTGATGCTTACGTGGGGATTTCCGGGTTGAGAGAACGGCAGCTGGACAGTCTTTTTGAGAAAGATATTCCGATTGAAGTTATACATGACGGGATTGAGTTTTATGAGTTCCAGGAGCTGGACCCGGCCATCAGCGCTATCTACCGGGCTCATAAGATGTACCGGGATGATGTGATTGCGGTATATCCGGCCCGGATAGTTCGCCGTAAAAACTTCGAGCTGGCCCTGGAGATTATCCATAACCTGAAAAAAATCGGTTATTCCCTGCATTTTATTATCACCGGCCCTCCCGACCCTCACAACCCCGATTCGATGGAATATTTTGACAGGTTAAGACAGATGCGCAGTGAACTGGATATCGAGGATGAGGTAATATTTTGTTATGAGCTTAACAACCCGGAGACGGGCGATCCGCTGAAGGTGAGCTATAACCGGGTCCGCCAGTTTTACCGGTTGAGTGATATTTTGCTGATGACCAGCCGCCAGGAAGGTTTTGGACTGCCGCTTTTAGAGGCCGGCTTGAGCAAGACTTTAATTTGCTGTTCGGATATCCAGCCCCTGCCGGAAGTGGGCGGGGAAGCGCCGGTTTATTTTGATCCCGATGAACACCCTTCAATTATTGCCTATGAGATCTATCAAAAACTGGAAACCCAGGCTTCAGTAAAACTTCAGCGCCGGGTGCGTAAGAAATTCACCTGGCCTGCTATCTTTGAAACCCAGTTTATACCCTTCCTGACGGAGAAATATCCTCCGCCTGGCGGCTGAGGTGCGGGAAGTGGGGCGCAGGGAGCCAAACCCGGTAAAAGTGAAAACCTTATCCCTCCCGGGAAAGAAATTTTGGAACCCCTTCGGTAGGTTCTGCACTGGCGACTGATTTTGTTGACACATTTTGAACCTTATGGTTCTCTATATGGTTTGAACCACAGGAGGGGGGTTCATTTTTTGATTATCTTATTTCAAATTAAAGCAGGGAGCGGGGGGGCGATAAAACTCGAACAAGCGAGAAGAAATTAAGCTCCGAAAGGGCGATTGTGCCCGGAGTAACGTCGGTTCTGTATCATCCGGAACGTTTCAAATCTATAAAGAGGTGATGATTGTGAAAGCACTGCTTTTAGCCGCCGGTTACGGAACCCGGTTATATCCGTTGACCAAGGATACCCCCAAGCCTCTGCTTGAGGTGGGCGGAGAGCCGATGATAGAAATTATATTAAGGAAAGTTGAAGAGGTTGAAGAGGTTGACGAAGTGGTAGTGGTTACCAACGACAAATTTTACGAGAGGTTTGAGCAATGGTCCCGGGAAACTAACAGCAACCTGCCGGTGAAAGTATTAAACGACGGGACGACCCAGGACGGGAAAAGAAAAGGTGCTATCGGAGATATAAAATTTAGCGTTGATGAGGCCGGTATTAGGGAAGATTTACTTGTCCTGGCCGGGGATAACCTGTTTGATTTTTCCCTGGTCGACATGGTTGATACGTTCAAACAAAAGAAGGAGAATGTAATCGGGACACTGGTATTTGACGACGAGAGCAAGCTGTCCAAGTACGGGATCGTGGAGGCCGACAAAACGGGGGAAGTTATTGATTTTGTGGAAAAACCCGACGATCCCCCTTCCAACCTGGTGGCGATGGGAATGTATTTATTCCCGGGGAAAAAGCTGAATTTACTGGAGGAGTATTTAAATTCCGGCGGAAATCCCGACGAGCCGGGCTGGTATGTAACCTGGCTGGTTGAAAACGATATTGTTTTTGCCCATCAGTTCAAAGGAAACTGGTTTGATATTGGAGATAAAGACTCCCTGGAGAAAGCTGATAAATTTTTGTCCGAGAACGATATTTTCTGACCTTAACTTTTATAAATCATTGAAATGGAGAGATTTAAGATGAGTCAACGTGTTGATTGTGATATAGCAGATCCTTCCCTGGCCCCCGAAGGTGAAAAAAAGATCCAGTGGGCCGCTCGAAAAATGGAAGTTTTAGATCAAATTCGGGAGAGATTTGAGAAAGAAAAACCACTGGAAGGGATAAACCTTTCCGCCTGTCTGCATGTAACCACCGAGACGGCTAACCTGGCCCGGACGCTTAAAGCGGGAGGCGCCAACCTTGTTCTTTGTGCTTCCAACCCGCTTTCCACCAAAGATGATGTGGCGGCGGCCCTGGTTGAGAATCATGATATACCGGTTTATGCGATTCATGGTGAGGATAAAGATACTTATTATTCTCATATTGAAGCTGCGATTGCCAATGACCCCCAGATTACAATGGATGACGGGGCCGACCTGGTCAGTGAAATATTAAAAAACCATCCCGATATTGCCGGTCAGTTAGTCGGCAGTACGGAAGAAACCACCACCGGGGTAATTCGTCTCCGGGCGATGGCGGCCGACGACCAGCTTGAGTTCCCGGTAATTGCGGTCAATGACGCCAAGACCAAGCATATGTTTGACAACCGGTATGGAACGGGCCAGAGCACGATTGATGGAATCCTGCGGGCCACAAACATCCTGCTGGCCGGGGATAAATTTGTGGTTGCCGGTTATGGAATGTGCAGCCAGGGGATAGCGATGCGCGCTGAAGGAATGGGAGCAAACGTAACCGTCTGTGAGGTTGACCCCCTGCGGGCACTCGAAGCTCATATGGACGGTTATGAGGTTAAACCCATGGATGAAGCGGCCGAGGAGGGGGATGTATTTGTGACTTCCACGGGAGATATTTCCGTGATTCGCAGGGAACATTTTGAGAAGATGAAAGACGGAGCTATTGTGGCCAACTCGGGTCATTTTAACGTGGAAATTGATCTTGAAGAACTTGCAGAGATGGCCGAAGAGCAGACTCAGGTTCGCCCGAGTCTGCAGGAATACAGGCTGAAAGATGGGCGGTCTATTTTTGTGATCGGTGAGGGCCGGCTGGCCAACCTGGCGGCGGCCGAAGGACATCCGGCCGAGGTCATGGACATGTCTTTCGCCAACCAGGCTCTTTCGGCTGAATATTTGAGTAAAAACAGTTCGAGCATGGAACACAACGTCCACTCGGTTCCCCGGGAGATTGATGAAGATATTGCCGCCCTGAAACTGGAGGCAACCGGTGTTGAAATTGATGAGCTGACTGATAAACAGCGGGAGTATCTTAGCTCCTGGGAGATGGGCACCTGAAATTTAGGTTGTTCGGACAGCCATCCGATTCTTAAAGCAGGGTGAAATAAATGGGGGATAATCACTGGCAGGCACTTGTTAAGATCCGGGATGAACTTGCTGATTTTTCCGGTTCGCCGCCCGAATTTATTGATGAAGTTTCTGAAAAATTAAACAGTGATTCTTTATATCAACTCAAGCGGGGGGCGGTAGAAACTTCCGGGGAAAATCCTCTCGCCCGGGAGGCCGGAAGTGAGCTTCTCCAGCTCTCATTGCCTGAATATGCGGAAGAAGATAGCAGTATATTTAGTCTTGCCCGCTGGTTTTTAGACTGGGTGGTGGATAAATATCTGGAGCTGAAAGGAAAAAACATCCGGGAGCGGCAATCGGAGCTAATGCTTGCCTTGAACAGGCTGCTGGTCGATCAGAAATCGCCCCGGGAGCTCATGGGATCGCTGGCCGGTTATTTTGAAGAATATTTTGCGCTTGAAATCGCCGGTATCTGGTTGAATAAAGAGGAAACTTTCGTCCAGCTTTATCGCAACAACGATATCGAGCAGATCCAGCCCCCGGGCCGTTACCTGCTGGATGACGATGAAAAGGAGTGCTGGCGGACGGATCCCTTTGAACACCGGGGTTATACCTGGCTGGTCCTCAGTGACCGGGAGGGGCTTACCGGTTTAATTGCGTTTCCTCCCTCCGAAAGATTAGAACCCGTTCAAAACTTAATTTCAAATCTTCGTCCCCTGGTAAGTATTTACCTGCGCAAGCTTGAGCGTTTTATTACCACCGGGCGGCATGAACTTTATGAGCTCCGGGAAACAGAAACTCTGACCAGGGAACAGTTTGAAACTTCGCAGGGACTTAAGGAAGTCTGGCAGACAATAGTTGACACCATAGCTAACATGTTTGAATGTGATGCCTGCCGGTTTTTCTTGCTGGAAGAAGAGGACCTGTTAACTTTAAAAGCCGAACATCCGCCCGGCGGGCAGGTTGATAGTTCAGTAAAAGTTGGGGAAGATCCTTTGATCAAGTCGGTAATCGCCGAGGAGAAGGCGGTTTTATTTAACAATCTTCCCGAGCAGGTCCAGGGGACCCGCCGCAGCGGTGGTGTGCGTAGTTTTCTGGCTGTACCTTTTCGCTACGGTGGAGAAGTAATGGGCACCGTCAATCTATCTTCCGAAACGGCGGATATTTATACCCGGGAAGATCTTGATAAGCTAACTCAGTTTTGTGATAACCTGGCGACGGTATATCACAACACGGCGGAGTTTGCCAACCTCACCGGGTATGTGGACGAGTTGCTGGCCAACCTCCCCGTTGGTGTGATTAATATAGATTCTGAATCGAACAATGTTTTTCTTAACGAAACCGCCCGTGAGATTCTTGATATTTCCGGTGAGGGGTTAGAATACAAGAATTTTATAAATCATCTTGAAGACAAACTGGAAGCCGGGGAATTACTTGAATTCATCCGCGAAAGACGTTCTGCTCCGGCCGAAGAAGTTAAACGGGTTGAACTGCGCGCTAACAATGCCCATCCCCGTTTCCTGTCGGTTAGCAGCACCGCTATCGAAGATGTCAGCGGGGAGGAGACGGGAGTTTTATTTGTATTAACCGATATAACTGAGCAGCATCTTTTGAACAAACAGGTTAATCGCCAGGAAAGACTGGCCGCCCTGGGCGAGCTGGCATCCAGCCTGGCCCATGAAATCAAGAATCCGCTGACCTCTATTATCGGGTTTGCCCAGCTAATTCCCCAGCGTTCGGAAGACAGGGAGTTTATAGAAAAAATGGGCCGGATCGTCGGCAGAGAATCGGAAAGATTAAATTCCCTGGTTGAAAATCTGCTTTCATTCGGTCGGCCCCAGGTGGGGAGCAGGATGGAGGTTAAATTGTTCAATCTTATAGATGATATCACGGTTTTAACCAGGAAGAAGCTTGAAAAACAGGATATAGAGCTGGAAATTGATCTTGATGAGAATTTAACCGTGTATGGGGATCCGGTCAAGTTAAAACAAATATTTTTAAACCTGGTTTTAAATGCGATAGACGCCATGGAGGATGGTGGGCAGCTGAGAATAAGTGGAGAAATGATCGATGGATTGTCCCGGGTTTCTGTACGTGATACGGGCGCCGGGATGGAGGAAGAAGAGGTAAACAGGATTTTTAATCCATTTTTTACGACAAAAGATGAGGGAACTGGACTTGGCCTGGCTATAACCCACCGGATCATTGAAGAACACGAAGGAGAAATACAGGTTAATTCCGTCCCCGGGGAAGGGACTGAAATGCTGGTGAAACTGCCGGCAAACGAAGAAAGCATACCGCCTGCAGAAGGAGAGATTAGTTATGCCGCCGAAAATTGAGGTTTGTGTTATAGATGATGATCCCAGTATATGCGAGCTTTTTAATGAAGCACTGGGCGAAAAGTATGAGGTTGAAACCTTCATGGAGGGCGAAGAAGGGTTAAAGAAGGTTGTAGAAAAAAACCCGGACGTCCTTATTTTGGATTTGCGATTGCCGGGCAAAGGAGGGCTGGAAATACTTGAAGAAGTGGTGGAAAAATGTCCCGAAGTCCAGGTTATCATGGTGACCGCCCACCAGGATGTAGAGTCGGCGGTCCGGGCGGTTAAACTGGGGGCTTTTGATTACGTCAGCAAGCCCTTTGACCTGGAAGAAATAGAGGTAATTATTCAAAAAAGTTTAGAAAACCGGGAACTTAAGGAGGAAGTCAAACAGCTTCGTTCTTATCTCCGGGGTGATTTCAAACATACCCCCTTGCTGGGAAAAAGTCCGGAGATGAAAAAGATAAAAAATAAAATAGAAAAAATCGTGGATAAAGACACCCATGTCCTGATAAAAGGGGAGAGCGGGACCGGCAAAGAGGTGGTTGCTAATACAATCCACTACCAGGGCCCCCGTTCCGAGCATCCTTTTGTGGCCGTTAACTGTGCCGCCATTCCTCCCGATTTACTGGAAAGCGAGCTTTTCGGCCATAAAAAAGGTGCCTTCACGGGAGCGGAGGAGGACAAAAAAGGGAAGATCGAGCTGGCTGACAGGGGGACGCTTTTCCTGGACGAGATTGGGGCCATGCCCCTGGAGATGCAGGCCAAGATTCTCAGGGTTCTGCAGGACAAGCAGATTGTGCCGGTGGGGGGGGAGACCGCCACCCAGATTGATTTCCGGTTAATTTCAGCCACCAGTGCCGATTTGGGGAAGATGATTGAGAACGACCAGTTCAGAGAGGATCTTTTTTACCGGGTAAACGTTTTTGAGATTGAGATTCCCCCCCTGCGGGAACGTAAGGAGGATATCCCGGTTTTCTGCGAATTTTTCCTGGAAGAAATAAACAAAAAATATGACCGGTCAATCAAGGGGCTGACGGATGAAGCGATGGAACTGCTGAAACAGCACCGGTGGCCGGGAAATGTGCGGGAACTGCGTAACGCACTGGAAAGTGCTTCGGTGGTCAGTGAAAATGATTATCTTGAACCTGCCAATTTTAACCTGTTCCGGGATTTTAAATCCTCGGCGGCTGGCGCCGGCAGGACAATCCGCCCGGGAATGTCGCTGGATGAAGCCGAGAAAAAATTAATCGAGGTTACGCTAAAGGAGTATGACGATAATCTGACCAGGGCGGCTGAAGTCCTGGGAGTTACCCGCAAGACCCTGCGCAATAAAAAAGAAAAATATAAGATAGATTAAATTTACCGGGAGGCGAACGGGACCGTGGAATATGATCTGAAGGTTGAGAATGGAGTTTTATATACCGGCCAGGAAAAGAAAGAAGCGGATATCGGGATAGAAAATGGAAAGATAAAGAATGTCAGATCCGGCCTGGACGGGGAAGCTAAGAAGACCATTGATGCGTCCGGCTGCCAGGTTTTGCCCGGTGCGATTGATCCTCACGTTCATTTTAATCTTGAGCTGCCCCTGCTGGGGATAACCTCCCGTGACGATTATATTACGGGAGCAAAAGCTGCCGCCCGGGGGGGGCTTACTATGGTCATTGATTACAGTGAACAGCGAAAAAAAGAGGGGCTTATGGAGGGTATAAGACGAAAAATCGAGGAGGAGATGGAGGGAAAGTCCTGTATTGACTACTCGGTTCACGGTTGTGTTTATCACTGGGATGAAAAGCTACTGGACGAGATAAAAAAGCTTGTCGAGGCGGGCTTCCCGACCATAAAAATGTTCATGATTTATTCCGAGGAAGGGTGGCGGGCCCCCGAGCCTGCTTTGCTGGAGGCAATGAAAAAAGCGGGGGAGACAGGTGCCACCATCTGTGTGCACTGCGAAAATGATGCTTTGCTGCAACATTTCACCGAAAAAGAGGCCCGTGAAAGCGAAAAAGGTGATGTGAGTGCGCTTGCCCGGGCCCGGCCCCCAATTGTTGAGGCCAGTGCTGTTCGCCGGGCGGTTGAACTGTGTGAATATGCGGACGGGCGGCTGTATGTGGTTCATATTTCTACGGCCGGAGGTGCCAACGCCGTCCGGGACGGCCGCCAGCGCGGAGTGCAGGTGTTTGGTGAAACCACCCCCCAATTTTTGACTTTGACCGAGGAAGTTTTCCGGCGTGAAGAGGGCCATCTTTTTGCGGCCTCACCACCACTTAAAACCGAGCAAGACAACGAACGGCTGTGGCTTGGTCTTGAAGCGGGGGATTTATCGGTGATAGGGACCGATAACTGCACTTTTAACCGGGAACAAAAAAACTGCTGGGAGGGAGATTTTCGGAAGATTCCCCGGGGGTTGCCCGGCTGTGAGACGATGTTTCCTCTCCTGTATACTCACGCCTACCGGCGCCGGGGGTTCTCGTTGAATAAGCTGGTCAGAATCACCAGTGCCAATGCTGCCCGTATACACGGGATATATCCCCGGAAAGGCACGCTTGAGGAGGGGACGGATGCGGATATAATAGTGATTGATCCTGAAAAGTCCGAGAAAATAAATCCGGAAAAAATGGTTGCCGATACTGACTGGTCCCCTTACGAGGGACAAGAGCTCTATGGTTTCCCCGAGTATACAATCTGCCGGGGGAAAATAGTTGTGGGGGAGGGGAAATTAAAAGAGAATATAGAGGGCCACGGTCAGCTGGTTAAACGAAAGCCGGACGGAAAACCGTTGTAAAAACAGGCCATGTCCGAAAAATTGTGTAAAAAAACTCTTGTGCTCATTCTAATAGACATCCTGTCTATTCCGAGGCAAGCCTTTTGCAAGCGAAACTTCCTGTTTCGCAAAAGGCTTATATACCGAACAAAAGCCATTTTTACACAAAAAATGGACTTAATCGTAAAAGCATCCTTGACAGCGGTAAGTTGAAAGGTATACTTTTTATCAGCGGGTTTCTAAGATAATACCCCTTAAAAGCCCTTCCCCACCAAATGCCGGTCCCGGAAAACCGGGGCCGGC
>CAZKRS010000020.1:0-15023 GCA_964555265.1 uncultured bacterium
CCCGGACGATCTCGTCGGCCAGGTTGGAACATACTTCCTGGAGGGCTTCGGCCAGGAGGTCGGAAGTCTCGTCGGATCCGGTTGCCCGCTTTTTGTTGGGCATATCGGCTGCAAAGGCCAGGACGGTGTCGTTTGTTGACATATCCCCGTCAACAGTAATCCGGTTGAACGACTGTTCACAGGCCCCGGCAAGTGTATCCTGCCACCAGCCGGGATTTACCGGGTAATCAACAAATACAAACGAGAGCATGGTAGCCATCCGGGGGTTAATCATACCCGAACCCTTGGCCACGCCGACCATGGTGGCGTCAAGAGGTTGCAGCTGGACTGAATAGGTCTTTGCTTTTGTGTCCGTGGTAAGAATAGATTTTGAGAACTGGTTAATAGTTTCGTCAAGAGTGTCCACGGCTTCCGGGAGAGCTCCGGTAATCTTATCGACCGGAAGCTGCTTGCCAATCAGCCCGGTGGAAGCCGAGAGGATATCACCGGGAGCCACCGACAAACAGCGGGCGGTCTCTTCGATCATCTTCCGGTTGCGTTTATCACCCTCCGGCCCGGTGGCGGCGTTAGCCACGCCACTGTTGGCGATAAGCCCGCGGAACTTATCCTTCTCTGCAAGTTTACGGCGGGCTTCAACCACGGGGGCGGCGGGAAGATTATTTTCAGTAAACACCCCGGCAACGGTGGAAGGAAAAGAGCTGTAGGCCACCCCGAGGTCGTTTTTATCACTTTTTTTAACCCCGGAATGGACCCCGGAAAACAAAAATCCATCAGGTACAGACATATTATCACCAAAATTTATTTCTTAGTAAAAACCTGTTATGTCGGCCCTGCAGGCCTTTAAAACCATTACATCTACAACCCAGGGTTTACACCCTGGGCTGGTTTTATGCCGGCCTTTCAGGCCTTGGGGGAAAATCAGTTTCTTGTTTCTGGTTCCTGGTTGCTGGTTGAAAACCTTATCACCTCTTCACGGGATTCCTAGTTTCTCGTTCCTTGTTTTTAAGCCCCGAAGGGGCGACATAATAACAGTTAGAAAGTATGAAAGTTTGAAAGTTAAAGCAAAACTTCTAAACCGTTGTTAGTTACATCCTCTCCGAAAAGCTTTCCCCCCTTGAAGGGGGGAAATACAAAGGGGGGTGAAAAGCTGTTTCAAGCCCTTTCCCCCTCACCCTGACCCTCTCCCTCCAGGGGAGAGGGGACTTTTCGGAGAAGGTGTAGTTAGCCAGTTATCTGGTTAACTAGTTGGCCAGTTAGATGGCTTTCAACTTTATACTTTTAACTTTCAGCTGAATTCACGCCCCGAAGGGGCGGCATATCCATAGCCCAGGGCGTGAGCCCTGGGTTTAAAGGGATCAAATAATTTAAGCCCTGAAAGGGCGAAATAGTAATGATGTCAAAACCAGAGTTTATTTTTAGGTTCTGCTTTTTATCCTGTCGATTCTGTCAATATTTTTTTATATTTTGCTTTTTTATACCAACCCTGTATTGATATCCAGGTCAAAGATTAAATTAGCGTTCTGGACTGCCTGGGCGGCGGCGCCTTTCTGGAGGTTATCCAGGCAGCTAAAGACAACCGTGCCCGCTGAATCGGACTGGACGGCAAAGTCGCAGAAAGGAGTGCCGGCCACCGGTTTAATTCCCGCGGGCTGGCTGCGGTAGCGAAGCAGTTCGTTTTCCCGGACAACTTCCCGGAGACACTCTTCAACCGCTTCGTCGCCGGTGGAGGTGAAATAAATGGCGGCTTCAATCCCCCGGTCGACCGGGATAACGTGGGGCACAAATTTCAGGCTGCTAATTTCTCCCGGCAGATGTTCAACTATCTCCGGCTGATGCCTGTGGTTGCCAACATTGTAGGGTTTAATATTTTCATTACAGTTTACGAAAGTGGTCGCCGCTTTTGGGGAGCGGCCGGCCCCCGTAATACCGGATTTGGCGTCAATATAGACCGGTTGATCAACAAGATTTTCTTCCACGAGTGGGACAAGAGCCATCAAAACGGCAGTAGCGTAGCAACCGGGATTGGCGACCAGCTCAGCCTCGGCCACCCGGTCGCGGTTATATTCCGCAAGTCCATAGGCGGCATCCGGAACATGATTAGCGTCCCGGTGTTCCATGCTGTAAACTTCTTCAAAAGTCCCGGCACTGTTAAACCGGTAGTCGGCTGCCAGGTCAACAACCCGAACGTTACTGTCATGCAAAAAAGGAATTATATCCATTGAAGTGCCGTGGGGAACGGCAAGGAACACCAGGTCCAGTTCGGCCAGCCGCTGGAGGTCAAGTTTTTCACATTTATTTTCGACACGGCCGGTAAACCGGGGGTAAACCTCGTCTATTCTTTCGCCGGCAAAACTTCGGGAAGTCAGGTAGTTAAGCTTGAAACGGGGATGGCAGGCGAGGATATCGACAACTTCTGCTCCGGCGTATCCGGTGGCTCCAACAACACCCGCGGCAGTTTCCGGGGCCATACCGGTTACCGCTTGGAAACCTGAGACTTAGCCCGGGCTCCCGGCTGGTTGATTTTCTTACGCTCTGTTGCCCGGTCATCCCGGGTCATGTGACCGGCGGAATGAAGCCAGTGGCGGGCGTTTTCATCCATATCCACAAGCGCCCGGGCCACTCCGAGCTTAATGGCGTCAGCCTGCCCGGTCTTACCGCCCCCGTCAACCGTGGCCCAAACGTTAATCTTCTCCTCAAAATTCACACACTCAAGCGGGGCTTTAACCGGCTGCAGCCAGGAATGCCGGTTCATAAAATACTCTTCAGCCGGTTTATCGTTGATAATAATTTTACCTTCCCCGGCTGTAACCCAGACGCGGGCAACAGCTTCCTTCCGCCGGCCCGTCCCATAATAACGTCCTTCATGCTTGACCACGGGCTTCTCGGGGCCGGGTTCTTCTTCGGGTTCTTCGGCTGCTTTTTCATCACCCAGCGGCTTCTCCCCGCCGTCGGTCATCGAAGCCTGAAGCTCTTCAACGGCGGTATCTTCTTCCTCTTCTTGATCTTTTTGTTCCGCTTCTTCCTTGTTTTTTTCAGGTTTTTCTTCAGCCATTGTATATCCTCCGTAAATTCAGCTTAAAGCTGAAAGCTAAAAGTTTAAAGTTATAACTCGTATCCCGAACTACCGGATCGCTATATTACCGGGTTAACTACTTACTTTATCATTTTCCCAGTCGTATTCAACCGGCTGCTGGGCTTCGTGGGGATGTTCCGGACCGGCGTAAACACGCAGATTTTTAAACAGTTTTTCACCCAGCCGGTTGGAAGGAAGCATTCCCTTTACCGCTTCTTTTATAATAACTTCCGGTTTTTCTTCCAGCAGCTCGGCGTAATTTTTTTCCTTAAGCCCGCCAATATAACCGCTATGCCGGCGAAGATATTTTTTTTCTTCCTTGTTACCGGTTAATTTTACCTCGCCGGCGTTAACAACGATCACCGCATCCCCGCAGTCCATGTGGGGAGTAAACTCCGGTTTATTTTTACCCCTAAGCACCCGGGCCACTCTCGTGGCCAGCCGGCCCAGTATTTTCCCGGACGCATCAAACAGGACCCAGTTTTTTTCTTTCTGTTCATCCGGTATGTATGTTTTTTGACTCATTGCGATTTACCTCCGGTGCAATCCGCTAAGACTGCAGTTTCAAGTTCAAAGTTTCAAGTTGCAGCAACAAAAAACGAACCCCGAAGAATCCTTATTTCCCAGGGATGTTAATTGTCAAAAAATTTAAGTATCTTATTCCAGCTTATTTCCAGCCAGTTGTTTTGGTTTTCATAGAAAACCTTCGTAAGATAACAACCGTCGGCCGGGGCCGGTTTTACCGTCCTATTTTTCCCGGTAATTATCTTTTCCAGATCACCGGGGTCCCACTGGCCGGCAAATACCCGGCCAACCCCGCCGGCCAGGCAGCGAACCATCCGGTAGCGGAAACTTTCCGCCCCGGCCAGCAGCCATATTTCAGCGGATCCGCGCTGTTTTATTTTCAGTTTAACCGGCCAGGTATCGGCCTCATAGTTAGAGCCGCCACTCCCTGAAAATACGGCGGTCGGCACTCCACCCGCAAGCAAATCCAACGCCCGGTCATAATCGCCGGCTTTCCAGTCCCCCGGGTCAACCAGCCAGCAGCCGGTCCGGAAAGGATTCTCTTTCTTCCCGCGGCAGAACCTGTAACCATAAACCCGCCATACAGCCCCATGGCGGGCATGAAAACCAGGTTTTGAACATTTAAATTCCAACACCCGGATATCATCCGGCAGGTATTTATTTATAAGTTTTTTCCGGCGCCCGGCGGGAATCTGAATCTCGTCGCGGCAGTCAAAATGAACCACCTGTCCGAGCGCATGAACACCCCGGTCTGTCCGACCGGCGGGATGGACGGTTATATTCTGTTGAAAAAGATCAGTTAATGCTTCCTCTAATTTTTGTTGAACAGTGGGCAGTTGCGGCTGGCTCTGAAACCCATAATACCGCCGGCCCCGATAAGCTATTTCCAGATAAAAACGTCTGCCGTCAATAAATATACTCCCGTATTATTCGTTAAATTGTCTGTTTTACGGTTATTCTACAAATTCTATTAGGGCCATCTGGGCGTTATCGTTTTTCCGGCGATGAAGTTTTAAAATCCGGGTATAACCGCCCGGACGCTCGGTAAACCGGGGACCGATATCTTCAAACATTTTTTTGACAAGTTCATCATCCCGGAGTTTCTTTTTAACCTCCCGGCGGTTGTGGACCGTATCCTCGCCGGCCCTGGTGACAAGTTTCTCAGCCACGGGTCGGATTGCCCGGGCTTTAGCCAGGGTGGTTTTGATCTGTTCTTCTTTAACGATAGCCCGGAGCAGATTGGCAATAGTTGCTTTACGGTGTGCCGGGTCGCGGTTAAGTTTTTTTTCTTTTTTACCGTGTCTCATAATCAGGACTCCTCATCATCTTCTGATTCTGCGGGAGAAGAACTCTCGACCAGGTAATCAATATCTTCCATTCCCAGCTTGAGACCAAACTCGGCCAGTTTCTCACGAATTTCTTCCAGAGATTTTTTACCGAAATTGCGGGTCTCCAGCATCTGTTCTTCCGTGCGCTGGACAAGATCGCCGAGAGTTTCAATCCCCACGTTTTTCAGGCAGTTACTGGAGCGAACCGAAAGTTCAAGCTCATCAACTGCGGTATTAAGAACATTTTTAAGTTTTTCTTCCTCGGGGGACAGACCCTGGTCCGCCTCCTCAAGCTCAGTCTCTTCAAAATTAATAAAATACTGGAAGTGTTCTTTCAGGATTTTACCGGCGTGGCCGATAGCGTCCCGGGGATCTATACTGCCGTCGGTCCAGACCTCAAAAACCAGCCGGTCGTAATCGGTCATCTGTCCGACCCGGGTATTTTCAACACTGTAGTCAACCTTCTGGATCGGAGAGAAAAGAGCATCGACGGGAATTTTACCGTCATTCCGGCTTTTTTTCTTCTCCTCTTCGTCTATCCCTTCAAACCCCCGCCCGCGGTCAATAAATAGTTCAAGACCAAGGGTCCCGTCTTCTTCAAGATGGGCGATTTCCAGGTCAGGATTTATCACTTCCACCGAATCTACGGCGGCAATATCTTCACCGGTAAGAACGCCGGGGCCTTCGATATCAACCTCTATTTCCAGCGGCGTGTCCTCTTCGGCGGCATCCAGGCGAAGTTCTTTCAAATTCAGCAGAATATCGACGCCGTCCTCCCGGATTCCTTCTATTCCGGTGAACTCATGTTCAATCAGACCGTCGGGGCCTTCCATCCGGGCGGCGGTTACAGCCGTGCCCATCATGGAGGAAAGCAACACTCGCCGGAGACTGTTCCCGACGGTTATACCGAATCCCGGTTCAAACGGTTCGACGGCAAATTTACCGTAATGACCGTCAGCGCTGGATTCGACTTCCTCTATACTTTTAGGTGTAACAAGGTTTTTCATAATGTCAGTATTCGTGGACATTTACACAACCCCCTGCAGAGTCAGGTTAGTTAAGGTATCTATAATCAATTGTTCAGTTATTTGGAGTAAAGCTCAACAACAAGATGTTCATCAAATTCAACGTCATCAATTTCGCCGCGATCCGGTTCCCGGAGGACCTTGCCGCGGGGATCTTCGTCAAGATTAAGCCATTCTTTCACGCCCCGCTGGCGAGCAAGTGAGGTATACTTCTGGACTTCGGTGTTCTCACTCATCGAGTCGGTAACCTCGATCACATCGCCGGATCGAACCCGGTATGAAGGTATATCAACTTTTTCGCCGTTAACCAGCACGTGGCCGTGGTCGATAAACTGGCGGGCCTGGCGCCTGGAACCGGCGAGTCCCAGCCGGTAAACGACATTATCCAGCCGAAGTTCAAGGAGCTGGAGAAGCTGTTCACCGGTAATCCCACGCAGATGTTCGGCTTCTTCAAAAAGATTTCTGAACTGGGCTTCAAGCAGACCGTAAGCTCTTTTCATTTTCTGTTTTTCCCGGAGCTGACGGCCGTATTCAGACTGGCGCCGGTAACCGAAAGTTCGCTCCCCCGGCGGATAATTACGGTTTTCGATAGCACACTTGGAGGTGTGACATCTTTCACCTTTGAGATATAATTTTTCACGTTCACGCCGGCATCTCCGGCAAACAGGTCCCCTGTATCTAGCCATAATTAACTACCTCGCTCAAATTGCTGATTAATTCCAGGCCCGGATTCACAATCGGCGTCTTTTCTTTGGTTTGCAGCCGTTGTGGGGCTTGGGAGTTACATCTTTAATGTTAGTTATTTCAATACCCAGGGATTCAAAAGCACGCACAGCCGCTTCCCGGCCGGAACCGGGACCTTTCACTTTAACCGCCAGGGAATTAATCCCTTTATCCTGCGCTTTTTCCCCGCATTCTTCAGCCGCAAGCTGGGCTGCATAGGGGGTTCCTTTTCGCGTGCCGGAAAATCCAAGCGACCCTCCGGAGGCAGTCGTTAAAGTGTTCCCCTGGGAATCCGTGATTGTAATAACCGTGTTATTATATGTTGATTTAATATGCGCTATACCGTGCGCTCCTGCACTGCTGTTCGATTTAGCCATAACAATATCCCAATTCCTTTATCAAAAATTTAAAATTATTTATACCCTAAAAAATCAGGTTGGCGCCGGAGCGGAACTTTTTCCGGCAACAGTTTTCCTGGGACCTTTTCTCGTCCGGGCGTTCGAGCGGGTTCGCTGGCCACGGACAGGCAGCCCTTTCTGGTGCCTGACACCCCGGTAACAGTTGATATCCTTCAACCTCTGGATGTTACGTTTAACCCGATTGCGTAATTCACCCTCGATGGTGTATTCGGCCTCGATAAGATTCCGAAGCCTGGTAACTTCATCCGAATTCAACTCATGGGTTTTCTTATCGGAATCCACCTGGGATTTCTCCAGGATATCGTTGGCCGACGACCGGCCAATCCCGTAAATATAGGTTAATGCTATCTCTATACGTTTCTCATTTGGTAAATCAACGCCGCCAATACGCATTTGATTCAATCCTCCCGTGTTAACCCTGGCGCTGTTTATGACGGGGATCCGAATCGCATATAACACGGACCACACCGTCCCGCCTGATTATTTTACAGTCTTCACATCGTTTTTTTACGGACGCATTCACTTTCATTTTTACCACTCCCTGCAAATAAAGGGACTGCTTGATAAGCCATAGATTATATCAGATGTTTTTTATAAGTTCAAACATCTTTTTTAAAATCTCTTTTGTTTATTCTCTGTTTTTTTACTTATACCTGTATACAATTCTGCCGCGTGTTAAATCGTAAGGAGAAAGTTCCACTTTTACCCGGTCACCGGGGAGGATTTCGATATAATGCATCCGCATTTTCCCGGATATATGAGCCAGGACCTCGTGGCCGTTTTCCAGTTCAACCCTGAACTTGGCATTAGGCAGAGTTTTTAAGACCTCGCCTTCAACCTCTATTGCTTCATCTTCAGCCATTTTAAATCAACACCTCGTTTTTTCTCCTGGACAGTATTTTAGGTCCATCCCCGGTAACTGCCACCGTATGTTCAAAATGAGCACTAAGACTACCGTCTTTTGTGACAACTGTCCAGCCATCCTCCAGAACTTCAGTCTCATGACCGCCAAGATTCACCATCGGTTCAATCGCCAGATACATCCCCTGTTTCAACTTCGGACCCCAGTCAACCGGGCCATAGTTGGGTATCTGCGGTTCCATATGCATCTCTTTACCTATAAAATGCCCCGCCCATTCCCGGACAACTCCAAAACCGTGCGGTTTTACAAACGATTCAATCGCATTACAAACAGCACCCAGCCGGTTGCCTTCCCGGGCTTTATTTATTCCTTTATACAGAGCCCGCCGGGTTACTTCCACCAATTTGCCGGCCGGTGCATCCACCGGTTCAACAGCGACGGTCAGGGCTGAATCGCCGTAATAACCCCGGTAACGGGCACCAACATCTATTGAAACAAGATCACCGGGTTCGATGACCTGCTCTTGAGAAGGTATCCCGTGGACTATCTGTTCATTAATTGAAACCGTCAGCGTCTTAGGGTAACCCCGGTAACCTTTAAAAGCCGGGGTCGCATCATGGGAACGTATATAGTCTTCGGCTCTTTTATCCAGGCTTTCCGTATCATCGCCGGGCGATATCTCTTCATCCAGCAGTTCAAGAACACCCGCCACGATCTGGTTGGCCTTCTTCATATTTTCCAGTGAATCTTCCTCAACATTTCCCATCAGCTGACAACTACTTTATAATTCAAAAAGAAAAAGGTTAACGGCGTCGAACGTTCAATTAATTTTTGTTTTCTGAAATAATTAATACTCTTTAACCATTTCTTCGATTATACTCGTGATTTCATCGATATCTTTTTCGCCGTCGATCCGCCGGAGCAGATTTTTTTCTTCATAGAACTCCAGCAGCGGTCTTGTTTTCTCACGGTAAGCCTCCAGACGCTGCTTGATCGCCCCGGGACGGTCGTCTTCCCGCTGGATAATCTCGGCCCCGCATTCGTCGCAGATACCCTTCTCTTCGGGCGGATTCTGCTCAATATGATAAGTTTCAGCGCAATCCACGCAAACTCTCCGTTTTCCCAGGCGGTCGTAAATTTCTTCATCCGAAACATCCAAAAATATAACCGCATCCAGGTTCAAATTCTCTTCGGAAAATAACCGTTCAAGTTCCTCCGCCTGGGGCAGTGTACGGGGGAACCCGTCGAGAACAAACCCGTTTTCACAGTCAGGCCGGGCCAATCGCTCCCGGATAATTTCAATCATTACCCCGTCGGGAACAAGCCCGCCGCTGTTCATATATTCTTCGGCTTTTTTACCCAGTTCTGTCTCTTCAGCCACGGCCCGGCGCAGAATCTTGCCGGTTTCCACGTGCGGAATATCATGCCGCCGGGATAACCGTCGCGCCTGGGTACCTTTGCCGCCACCGGGCGGAGCCATCATTATTAGATGCATAAAAAATAACCCCCAATTAAATTCAGTTGCTGGTTGCTGGTTACTTGTTGCTTGCTATAAACTTTCTGTTTACATTCCCCGGCCTTTTACCCGGCCTGATTCCATGAAACCGCCGTAATGGCGCATCACAAGCTGGCTTTCCAGTTTCTGGACAAAATCCATCCCCACACCAACAAGAATCAAAAGTGAGGTCCCCCCGAAATACAGCTGGACACCAAATATATCGCCCAGCCAGACCGGTATTACGGCTATCCCGGCCACAACAAGAGCCCCGACCAGGGTAATCCTGGTCAAGATCCGGTCGATATATTCGGCGGTATTCGGCCCGGGCCGCCGGCCGGGAATGAATCCCCCGCTCTGTTTTAAATTATCGGCAACATCGTCGGGGTTAAAACTGATAGCAGTATAAAAATAACAGAAAAAGACAATTAAAGAAGTATATATGATTGCCCAGATAGCAGTCCCCTGGCCCATCCATTCAACAAGCGCTCCCCACCAGGCGCCCATCTCCTCGGTCCCGATAGCAAACTGGAAGACCATCACCGGAAAGAGCATCACGCTCGAGGCAAAAATTACCGCTATAACACCGCTGTAATTTACTTTCAAAGGCAGATGAGAGGCCTGGCCCCCATACACTTTTCTGCCCCGGACCTGTTTGGCGTATTTGACCGGGACACGCCGCTCGGCCGTCTGTATCCAGACACAGATTACAAACAAAGCGAGAAGAATTGCAAGCAAAAATCCAAGAGCAAGCAGCATCAGCTCACCGGCTCTCCACAGCCGGTATGTTTCCAGGAAAAAACGGGGGATGTTGGAAATAATACTGACGTAAATCAGCAAACTGATCCCGTTACCTATCCCATATTCACTTATTTGTTCGCCCAGCCACATCAAGAAAACCGCCCCGGCGGTCAACGTCAGCACTGCGATAATCCGGAAATTCCAGGTGGAAGGTGCCACCCCGGCATATTCGGCCCGCAGGGTCATACCCACCGACTGGACAATACTTATCGCCACGGTCAAATAGCGAGTATACTGGTTAATTTTATCCTGGCCCTGTTTGCCTTCTTTTTTGAGTTCTTCAAGGTGAGGAATAACCGCGGAGAGCAACTGCATAATAATCGAGGAAGAAATATAAGGCATAATCCCGAGAGCAAAAATGGCAAACTGGGAAAAAGCTCCCCCGGAGAACATATCCAGGAGCTCAAATATACCACCGGCGGCTCCTTCAGCCTGGACGGCTAACGGATCAACACCGGGGATGACAATTACAGTCCCCGCCCGGTAAATAGCAAGTAACCCAAAAGTCAAAAGAAGTTTATTGCGAACATCAGGTATCTTTACACTGTTAAGGAAAGCCTTAAGCAAAGCGTGTTAACCCCGCTTTTCGCCGGTTATAATTGTCACTGAACCACCGGCTTTTTCCACTTTTTCTCGTCCACCCGAAGAAACGGCGTGAACCTTAATCTCAAGAGCCACATCAATCTCACCGCGCCCCAGGAGTTTCACAGCTTCCGGATCCCTGATCAGCCCTTCCTCGGCCAGAAGTTCAGGGGTAATTTCTTGATCCTCATCAAACCGGTTCAACTCATCAACGTTAACCACTGAATATTCCCGCCGCGCCGGGGAATTAAAACCCCGCTTGGGAATACGACGGTAAAGAGGCGTCTGGCCACCTTCAAAATAAGGAGGTACTTTAAACCGTTTTTTTTGGCCTTTAGTTCCTTTGCCGCAGGACTCACCCCGGCGGGCGCCACAGCCCCGGCCTTCACGTGTTTTTTTCTTTTTGCTTCCCGGCGTGGGAGACAAATCATGAAGTTTCAACGGTCGTCACCTCGTCCTCCGCAGTCTCTTTTTTATCTTCAGCGCCCTCGCCGCCCGGTTTTTCTTCAGAGGAATCTTCCGGTTCGGTTTCGTCGCCAGCTTCATCCGCAGGAGCTTCGGTTTCCTGTTCGGCTTCTTCTTTTCGACGGTCGACTTCTTCCGGCGACGGGCCGCCAAACGGATTTTCTTTCAGAAGCTCATCAACCGGGATCCCGCGCAGATTAGCAACTTTATGAGGATCCTTCAATTTTTGAAACGCTTTCAGGGTGGCCCGGGCAATATTCAGCGGATTGTCCGAACCAAGAGATTTTGAAAGAATATCTTTTATCCCCGCCAGTTCAACCAGGGTCCGGACAGCTCCGCCGGCAATAACTCCGGTTCCGGCGGAGGCCGGTTTCAGAAGCACGTGGGCCGCATCGTGCCGGGCTTCCACCTCGTGGGGTATTGTAGTGTTCAGGGTGGGAACATTTATTAATTCTTTTTCAGCCACATTACGTCCCTTGGTGATAGACTCGGGAACTTCTTCTCCCTGGCCGATACCGATACCGATCCGGCCGTTACCGTCCCCGACAGCCACCATTGTGCTGAAACTGAAGGTCGAACCACCGGAAATAGCTTTTGAAACCCTGTTAATATAGATTACACGATCATCAAGACTAGCCACTATTATCTCCGTCCTTGCCGGCCGCCATAGCGACCGCAGTTGTTTTCAATTTACTTTAAACTTCCAGTCCTTCTTCACGGGCCCCTTCGGCAACGGCGGCAATACGCCCGTGGTATTCATACCCGCCGCGATCAAAAACTACCCGTTCAATACCTTCGTCAAGTGCTTTTTTTGCAATTAAACGGCCAACTTCCCGGGCCGCCTCACAATTACCACGATCAAATTTATCTTTAACCGCCGGAGTTAAACTTGAAACCCCGGTCAGAGTTCGGTTGGTAAAATCGTCAACCAGCTGGGCATATATATGTTTCCGGCTCTTTTTCACGGCCAGACGTGGTTTGCCGGGCCAGCCAAAAACTTTTTTACGAACTCTTTTATGTTTCTTTTTCCGTCGCTCTTCTCTGCTTAATTTAGCCATTACAATTACTCCTTTTAAGTGCCCATCGCGGCTTCGCCGCCGACGGCTTTACCAACCTTCTGGGGAATATATTCGCCTTGATATTTTATACCTTTTTGATTATAAGGGTCAGGATCCCGCAACTGGCGCAGCGTGGCGGCAAACTGACCGACCGACTCCTTGTCGGCTCCGCTTATCTTGATCGTTGTGTTGTTGGGAACATTTACTTCCACGTCCTCCGGAATATCTATATTCACCGGATTAGAGAAGCCAAGCTCCAGCTTGAGACTGTTACCGCTTTTATTCACCCGGTAACCAAGCCCGTTCAAGACAAGCGTCTTTTCAAACCCTTCATGCACACCCGTGATCAGGTTATTAACAAGCGACCACATCAACCCGTGCATACTCTTGTGACGCTTACGATCGGAAGGACGATTCACCACTACTTCATCCTCGCCGATTTTTACCGTGATCTCACCTTTAATTTCACAGGACAGCTCCCCTTTCGGACCGGAAGCTACCAGTTTATTGTTTTCTTTTTTAATTTCCACACCGTCGGGAATTTCAAGCGGTCTTTTACCCATACGGGACATCGTTACCACACCTCACACAGAAATTCGCCGCCAACACTCCGCTGGCGGGCTTCTCTACCGGTCAGAACACCTTCGGGGGTTGTAAGCAGAGCATTCCCCAGGCCGCTCTTAACAACCGGTATTTCATCCACTTTCAGGTAAACCCGGCGCGACGGTTTGCTTCGGCGGACCAGGTTTGAAATAACCGATTCACCTTCATCATCATATTTTAAATATACCCGCAGTGTTCCCTGGCGGGGATTTTTTATAAACTTATAATCTGTAATATACCCCTGGTCCAGCAATTTTTCGCATATCCCTTTTTTAATTTTAGAAGCGGGGATATCGACGCTCTCGGCCCCCCGATGGATACCGTTTTTTATTCGGGACAGCATATCACCAACCGGATCAGTTACATTCAACGTTTATTCCTCCATTTTTTTAAAAATCCCGTTAAAGGGCAATTAAAGTTTTAAATTAAACAGCAGAACAGATTTAACCTCCACGTCCGGTCCGACCGGACGTTACTAAAAACCGATCATTTGTTATCAGTCTATTTTTACCAGCTTGCTTTACGAACGCCGGGAAGCTGCCCTTTATGAGCAAGCTTACGGAAACAGAGCCGGCAGAGGCCAAAATCACGCATATAGCTACCGGTCCGGCCGCAGTTACTGCAGCGGTTATAATCCCGGACTTCAAACTTCTTTTCTTTATTACATTTTTCAATCAAAGCCTTGCGAGCCAAAACAATCACCTCAACCGCGTAACATTTTAATCGGCGAACGGAAAATCGTATTCTTCCAGCAGAACCTGCGATTCTTCCGGAGAACTGCCGGTGGTAACGATTGTAATATCCATGCCAAAACTATGGTCAATCTCGTCGTAAGATATCTCGGGAAAAACACCCTGTTCCGAAACACCGAGCGAATAGTTACCGTCGGCGTCAAAAGCTTCCGGGTCAAGTCCCCGGAAATCTTTCGTCCGGGGCAGGGCGATATGAACAAGCCGCCGCAGGAAATCTTCCATTTTTTTGTCCCGCAGGGTTACCTTCAACCCGGCCGGGTCGCCCTTCCGGATCCCGAAACCGGCAACAGATTTACGGGCCCGGGTAACCTGGGGCTGCTGGCCGGTAATCCGGCGCAGATGAGCCTGGATAGCTTCCACTTTTTTTATATCTTCCCGGGCGTCACCGATTCCCACGTTTACAACTATTTTTTCCAGCCGGGGCACGGCTTCCACGTTATCCAGACCAAGTTTATCCCGGATATTATCCCGGCGTTCAAGCCATAAATCACGACGTTTTTCGGTATCTGTACTCATATCATTTCCCTCGGTTAATTTTGTTCGATCCGCTGGCCGCTTTTTTTAGCCACGCGAACCCATTGTTCTTTATCTTCGTCATATTCCCGACCAACCCGGGTCGGCTCCCCGGTTGCCGGATCGATAAGCTGGACATTGGAAACATGGACCGGTGCTTCTTTTTCTATAATTCCCCCCGGGTCCTGGCGCGAAGTCTGGCGGGAATGTTTTGTTACGACATTTATATTCTCCACGACCACCTGTTCCTCTTCGGGGAGAACTTTAATAACTTCGCCGGTTTTGCCCCGGTCTTTCCCGGTCAAAACCACGACTTCATCACCGGCACGTATATGTTTTATTTTATTAGCCATTTAAATAACCTCCGGAGCCAGTGATATGATTCTCATGAAATTATTTTCCCGAAGTTCCCGGGCTATCGGACCAAATATACGGGTACCGATCGGCAGACCGGCATCATCAATTATGACGGCGGCATTGTCGTCAAATTTAACATAACTACCGTTATCTCTTCGTTTTTCTTTTGCCGTCCGGACAATTACGGCCCTGACAATTTCACCTTCATCAACCTCACCCGAAGGTATAGAATTTTTAACACTGGCCACTATTACGTCCCCCAGGGAAGCATACCGCCGGCGGGAACTACCCAGGACTTTCAGACACTGTATTTCCCGGCCGCCTGAATTGTCGGCCACGTCAAGATAAGTTTCGGTCTGAATCATACCTCTTCACCGGAAATTTCTTCTTCCTCGGGACCGCCGGCAACTTCCTCCCGGGCGGCAAGCCCGCCTGTTTCTGT
>CAZKRS010000021.1:0-15022 GCA_964555265.1 uncultured bacterium
GCACCGGCTCGCTGAGCCAGTTTATGGACCAGACCAATCCGCTGGACGAGTTAACCCACAAGCGCCGGCTTTCGGCTCTTGGTCCCGGCGGGCTGTCCCGTGAACGGGCCGGTTTTGATGTTCGTGACGTTCATCATACCCATTACGGCCGGATCTGTCCAATTGAAACCCCCGAGGGGCCGAACATCGGGTTGATTGTAAGTATGGCCACTTATTCCCGGGTGAATGAGCTTGGTTTTTTGGAAACACCTTACCTGAAGGTGGAAGATGGTAAAGTTACAGATGAAATTGTTTACCTGGATGCTGACGAAGACGAGTCTTCAAAGATAGCTGCCGCCGGCAGTAAAGTTGACGACGACGATAAACTGGTGGAGGAAATGGTAAAAGGTCGCCACCAGCAGGAATTTTTGCTAATCCCCCGGGATGAAGTTGAATACATGGATGTTTCTCCCCGGCAGATTGTAAGTGTTTCCACCTCCTGCATACCGTTTCTGGAAAATGATGATGCCAACCGGGCCCTGATGGGTTCGAACATGCAGCGCCAGGCCGTGCCCCTGGTGGAAACCGAGGTGCCGCGGGTGGCCACCGGAGTTGAAGGTAAAGCTGCCCGGGACAGCGGGGCGCTTGTTCTTGCCCGCACGGGCGGAGAAGTGGTTAAAGTCAATTCCCGGGAGATATGGGTGGAAACCGATATTGAACTTGAAGAAGCGCAGGTGGATAAAGAGACCGGGGAAGTAATTGCCGGGGAGGGAGAAAACAAAATTGATATTTATCCCCTCCAGAAATATGTTCGCTCCAACCAGGGGATGTGTTTGAATCAAAAAGCTATTGTGGATCTTGGAGAAGAGGTTGAAGAAGGTGAGCCGCTGGCCGACGGTCCTGCTACAAGCAACGGAGAGCTGGCCCTGGGCAAGGATGTTCTGGTCGGGTTCATGCCCTGGGAAGGTTACAATTTTGAAGATGCTATTTTGATTTCCGAGCGGCTTGTTACCGATGATGTTTACACTTCGATCCATATTGAAGAGCTGGAAGTGGCCGCCCGGGAAACCAAGGTGGGTAAAGAAGAAATCACCCGGGATATCCCCAGCCAGAGCCGGGAAGCGCTGGAAAACCTGGACGGTAACGGTATTATCAAGAAGGGCTGCTACGTTGAGCCCGGCGATATTCTTGTCGGTAAAGTCACGCCCAAGAGCCACGTGGATCTTTCACCGGAATACAAACTGCTTCATTCCATATTTGGTGAGAAGGCCAAAGACGTCAAGGACACTTCCCTGACCGTTTCTCACGGGACAAAAGGTGTGGTTATTGACGTGAAAGAGTTCAGCCGTGAAAACGGTGATGATCTTGACGCCGGTGTTGAAAAGAAAGTTAAGGTTTACGTTGCTTCCAAGAAAAAGATCCAGGTTGGTGACAAACTTGCCGGCCGGCACGGGAACAAAGGTGTAATTTCCCGTATTTTGCCCCGGGAAGATATGCCGTTTACCGACGACGGTCGACCGCTGGATGTTGTGTTGAATCCGCTTGGTGTCCCCAGCCGGATGAACCTTGGCCAGGTTCTGGAAACACATCTGACCCTGGCCTGTGAAAAACTGGGGTACCGTGTAATTTCGCCCGTCTTCCGGGGCGCTGATGAAGAAGATATTGCCGATCTGCTGGAAGAGGCCGATTACCCCCGGGACGGTAAAGTGCGTCTTCGGGACGGTCGGACCGGGCAAGAGTTTGACCAGGATGTAACGATTGGTTATATGCATATAATGAAACTCGAACACCTGGCGGAAGATAAAGTTCACGCCCGCTCGATCGGTCCCTATTCGCTTGTTACCCAGCAGCCCCTGGGCGGTAAAGCGCAGTTTGGCGGCCAGCGGCTGGGTGAGATGGAGGTCTGGGCCCTGGAAGCTTACGGGGCCGCTCATACCCTCCGGGAGTTCTTGACCGTTAAGAGTGATGATGTGAATGGGCGCTCCCGGACCTATGCTTCCATTGTGAAGGGCGAGGAAAGTTTTGTTCCCGGCGTGCCCGAGTCATTCAACGTCCTGCTCAAAGAAATGCAGGGGCTGGGCCTGGATATGCGGGTGTTTGACCAGAAAGACCGGGAAATCAGCGTTGATGAGCTGGTGACCGAGTAAAGTATTAAGAAAAAATTGAAGTTAAAAAATTAATTTTAGAGGTGTTTAACCTTGGCAGACGACAGTAATATTTCCACGCAAATCGACAGTGACCGGGTTTCTGAGAGTGATCTGCTCGGTGATACGTCCGACGAAGGACGTTACGCCGACGAATTTTTTGCCGAGTTTGATCATATAAGTATTGGATTGATGGATCCGGACCGGGTGCTTGAGATTTCGCACGGTGAAGTGGAAGAACCTGAAACCATCAACTACCGGACACTGCGGCCGGAGCGTGACGGTCTGTTCTGCGAAAAAATATTTGGTCCGACCCGGGACTGGGAATGTTTCTGCGGTAAATATAAGAGTAAAAAATATGCCGGGGTGGTCTGTGATAAATGTGGCGTGGAAGTGGCCCGCTCAAAAGTGCGCCGGGTGCGTATGGGCCATATTAACCTGATGGCTCCCGTCACCCATATATGGTTCTTACGGGGGATTCCCTCTAAAATCAGTGTTGTGCTGGATATGCGTATTAAAGACCTGGAAAAAGTTGTTTATTATGAAAATTACGTGGTTCTTGATCCCGGTGATACCGAACTGCAGCCGAAAGAGCTCCTGAACGAACAGGAATACCAGCGAGCCCGGGAGGAGTTTTCCAGCCGGTTTGAAGCGGGAATGGGGGCCGAAGCACTGCAGGTTCTTCTGGAAAATCTTGATCTTGAAGCTGAAATTAAAGAGATTGAAGAAGAACTGGAACTGCAGAAAAAAGGAAAAAGCACCCGGACCCGTATCCGGCAGAAAAACAAGAAATTAATCCGGCGGCTCCGGACTTTAAAAGGATTTTATGACTCGGGGCTGGAACCCAAGCATATGACCATGGAGGTTTTGCCCGTCCTGCCCCCCGACCTCCGGCCGATGATTCAGCTCGAACGGGGCCGGTTTGCCACCTCGGATGTCAACGACCTTTACCGCCGGGTTATCAACAGGAACAACCGCCTGAAAAAATTAATGGATTTGAGAACTCCGGATATTATTATTCGGAACGAAAAACGTATGCTCCAGGAAGCGGTTGACGCTCTTATTGATAATTCTCGTGTTGACCGGTCCGTGCGGGGTCCGAACAACCGGCCCCTGAAATCTCTGACGGATCTGCTCAAAGGTAAACAGGGCCGGTTCCGCCAGAACCTGCTCGGAAAACGTGTTGATTACTCGGGCCGGGCCGTGATTGTAAACGGTCCCGAGCTTAAGTTTAACCAGTGCGGTCTGCCCAAGAAAATGGCGATTGAGCTGTTTAAACCTTTTATTATGCAGCGGCTGGTTAACAACAACGACGCCTCCAGCATTAAAGCTGCAAAAAGAATGATTGAAAGGGGCGAACCCGAGGTCTGGGATGCACTTGAGGAAGTCATCCAGGGTCACCCGGTGATGTTGAACCGGGCGCCCACGCTCCACAGGCTTGGTTTCCAGGCTTATGAACCGGTGCTGACCGAAGGTCATTCCGTCCGTCTGCATCCGCTGGCCTGTCCGCCGTTTAATGCTGATTTTGACGGCGACCAGATGGCCGTTCACGTTCCGCTCTCCAAAACCGCTCAGATTGAAGCGCGGGTCTTGATGATGAGTACTAACAACCTGCTGTCTCCCGCTCACGGCGGGGCTATCAGTATTCCCACCCAGGATATGGTTATTGGTATTCACTACCTGACCAAACCCAGCCGGGAGTATGAGCTGGAAGAGCAAGAAGTTGACCACTCTTTCAGCGATCCCAAGCAGGTTGAGTGGGCGCTTGACCAGGGAGTCATAGCTCTGCATGATCCGATAGTTTACCGGGATTGTGGCCGGAGGTATGTAACAACGGCCGGGAGGGTTCGATTCAACAAAATGTTGCCCGACGAACTCGGTTTCCGAAACGAAACTTTCACGGAGGATTCTCTTGCCGAGCTGGTGGCCGAATGTGTGGAAGAGCTGGGCACCTACCAGGCGGTCCAGATGCTGGATACTATCAAGCATATCGGTTACCATGAGTCGACACTGATGGGCTGTTCTATCGGTTATGAAGATCTTATCCCCCCCGAAAAGAAAGATGATCTGATCAAACGGGGCGAGGATGCGGTGGAAGAGATTAACCGCCAGTATGAAAACGGTGAAATTGTTGAAGAAGAAAAATATAACCGTGTAATCAATGTCTGGCACGAAGTTACCCGGGAAGTAAGTGACGCTGTTCTTAAGGCGATGAAAAAGGATATGGAAGGATTCAACCCGGTTTATATGATGGCTTCATCAGGAGCCCGGGGTTCCGAGGAACAGATCCGTCAGCTTGCCGGGATGCGGGGGTTGATGGCCAAACCGTCCGGGCGGGTTATCGAACTGCCCATTAAATCCAATTTCCGGGAAGATCTGTCCGTGATGGAATATTTTATTTCAACTCACGGGGCCCGGAAAGGCCTGGCCGATACCGCTCTGAAAACTGCCGATGCCGGTTATCTTACCCGCCGTCTGGCCGATGTATCCCAGAGTTGCCGGGTTGTTGAAGAAGATTGTGAGACCCTGAACGGGCTGGATGTTACTCCTATCCGTTCGACCGATAAGGTCCTGGAGACTATTTACGAGCGTATTCTTGGCCGGGTGGCCCGGGAAGATATTGTGCATCCGCAGACGGCCGAGGTTATCGTGGAAGAAAACAATATTATTGACGAAACAGCCGCCCGCAAAATTGAAGAGTGTGGTTTTGACAGCGTGAAAATTCGCAGCGCCCTGACCTGTGAATCGGAAGAAGGAGTCTGTGCGCACTGTTACGGCCGTGATCTCGCGGCAAGAAAAATGGTTGATATAGGCGAGCCGGTCGGCATAATTGCCGCTCAGTCAATTGGCGAGCCCGGGACGCAGCTGACGATGAGAACGTTTCATACCGGTGGAACTGCAGCCGGAGGGGGAGAAGAAGCCGTGCAGGCCGAGCAGGAATCGTTTATTGAGGAAATACCTGAAAACGCGGTTGAATATGAAACTGAAGCGGGCGAAACAATTTATGTTGCTCTCAGCGATGACGAAATACGGCTCCGCAAGGTAAAACAGACGGTTTCGTTTGAAGAGGAGGATGCCGGCTTAGAGCCGGTTGCTTTTGACGGTTTGTGGGTTTACGAAGGCGATCCGGTGGCCCGGAAGAAGGGAGAAGATGAAGAGAGCGAGATTGTAGCTGCCACCGAGGGTGTGGTGAAGGTGGAGGAAGATTGTCTCAGGATCCTGGGCAGCGATTATACTGTAGGAGTGGGCACCGGTTCCCGGATAGTGGTCAAGGAAGGTGAAATTATTGAAGCCGGTGAAACTTATGTTGAAATAGACCCTTATAACGAACTGATAATTGCAGAGTTCGACGGTGAAGTTTCACTGCGGGATGTCGAGGTCGGCCGGACTTTAAGTGAAGAGGTGGACGAAACTACCGGCCTGATTAACAAGGTTATTGTCGAGGACAAGCAGGGCCAAAAATTCCCCTGCGTGATTCTCAAGCAGGAAGGTAAAAAAGCAACCCGACGTTACGATCTTCCCTACGGTTCCATCCTGGTTGCCGAAGATGGGGAGCAAGTGCAGGCCGGGCAGGTTCTGGCCAAGATGCCCAAGGAATCGGCGCAGACCAAGGATATTACCGGTGGTCTGCCCCGGGTTGAAGATTTGTTTGAAGCCCGGAAACGTTCCAAAGAAAGTGCGGATATTGCGGAAATTTCCGGCCGGGTCGAGTTTATTGATCTGGAAAAACGTGAGGAAAAAGGTGTCCGGACGATTCAGATCACCAACCCCGAGACGGAAGATACTAAAAAATATAAGGTTAAAGCGGGTGTTCACATCCGGGTTCGTGACGGCGAAATGATTGAGGAGGGAACACCGCTTACCGAAGGTTACGTTAACCCTCACGATTTACTCCAGATTAAAGGTGTCCGGGCCCTGCAGGGTTATCTTACCGAAGAAATCCAGAAGGTTTACCTGCAGCAGGGAGTTTCCATAAATGATAAACATATCGAGGTTGTTGTCCGCCAGATGCTCAGGCGGGTGATGATTACCGACGCCGGGGATACACAGTATCTGCCCGGGGAGCTGGTCGACCGTTATAAACTGGCCGGTATTAATAAAACGCTTCAGAACGAGGGCGACGAACCGGCTACATTCCGTCCCGTTCTGCAGGGAATTACCAAAGCTTCCCTGGAAACTGACAGTTTCATTTCGGCGGCAAGCTTCCAGGATACCAAGCGTGTGCTTTCCGATGCCGCCGCCCAGGGTCAGGTGGATGAGCTGAAAGGGTTGAAGGAAAACGTGATTACCGGTCACTTGATTCCCGCCGGAACCGGGTATGGGGCATACCGGGAGATGTTCAAGACCGATCTGCGGGACGTGGTTGACAAAGCCCGCAGTTTCACCCGCCAGGCTGATGAAGAGGAAGCTGAAGAGGAGACTGAAGCCGAAGAAAAAGAAGCCGGATAAACTCCGGCTGGCGGCAGAATCCTCCGGTATATCTTTTCCCCCCTTGAAGGGGAGAGAGACAGGAACGGTCAAATCGTTAATACCGAATCATCCTCTTTTTTTCCGGTGGTAAATAGAGAATCATTGGAAGCATCTGGGGTCGGGAATAAAGTTCTGGAAATACGGGGTAATTACTGATAAAATATTTATTTGTCAGTTATGCCCGTGCTTATAAAACGGACTGAAGGAAGTTAAGCGGGTGAGGGTTGGATGTCAGCGTAGTTTTCATCTCCCGTTGACGCGAAGCCTTTAATTTTATAAAATACCTGTCCAAATTTTTAGATGAGGTGTGTAGAAAAGTGCCAACTATTAACCAGTTAGTGCGTAAAGGAAGAGAAAAAGAGACCCGAAAACAGACCACTCCGGCCCTGGACGGAAGCCCCCAGCGACGGGGAGTCTGCACCCGGGTATATACGGCCACGCCCAAGAAACCCAATTCGGCCCTGAGAAAAGTGGCCCGGGTTCATTTGACTTCGGGGTATGAAGTTACGGCTTATATCCCCGGCGAAGGCCATAATCTGCAGGAACACAATATTGTTCTTGTTCGTGGCGGTCGGGTTAAAGACCTCCCGGGGATACGTTATACGATTGTCCGGGGAGCCCTGGATACCAGCGGAGTTGAAGAACGGCGCCAGGGTCGTTCAAAATACGGAACAAAGAAACCGGAGGAGTAAAAAAAGATGCCAAGAAGAGATAGAAAAATACAGAAGCGTGAAGTGGAAGCGGATCCGGTTTATGACAGCAAGCTGGTCACGCGGCTTATCAATAAGATAATGGAAGACGGCAAAAAAATAACTGCCGAGCGGATAGTGTACAACGCACTGGATATTATAGAAAATATGACCGATGAAGATCCGATGATAATTTTTGACAATGCGATCAAAAATATACGTCCCCGGCTGGAGGTTCGCCCCCGACGTGTTGGTGGTGCTACTTTCCAGGTCCCGATGGAAGTGGATAAAAAAAGGAGTCTGGCTCTTGCCCTGCGCTGGCTGAAAGAAGCCGCAAATGCCCGGCGTGAATACCAGATGGAAGAAAGACTTGCCAACGAACTGCTGGATGCTTCCAATTATTCGGGCGGGGCTTTTCAAAAACGGGAAAATGTTCACAAGATGGCGGAAGCAAACAGGGCTTTTGCCCACTACCGCTGGTAGTTATTGAGGAAAAATATTATTTATTTCAGATGAGCAGGAGTGTTTTGTTGTGGAACGTGATGTAAGTCTTAAACAGACCAGAAATATTGGCTTTGCCGCACATATTGATGCGGGAAAAACTACTATTACCGAAAGAGTGCTGTATTATACCGGTAAAATCCACCAGATGGGCGAGACCCACGAGGGTGACGCCGAGATGGATTTTATGGACCAGGAAAAGGAGCGGGGGATTACAATCCAATCCGCCGCCACAACCTGCTACTGGAAAGATCACCGGATAAATATTATCGACACTCCGGGCCACGTTGATTTCACTGTTGAAGTCGAACGTTCGCTGCGGGTCCTGGACGGAATGGTTGGTGTTTTTTGCGCCGTTGGCGGCGTGGAACCCCAGTCCGAAACTGTCTGGAGACAGGCCGACAGGTATAACGTTCCCCGGCTTGCTTTTGTAAACAAGATGGATCGGATTGGTGCTGATTTTGACAAAGCCGTCCGGGAAATGCGGGATCATCTCGGCGCAAACGCCGTCCCTCTTCAGCTTCCGGTGGGAGCCGAAGATAATTTCAACGGCTGTATCGACCTCGTGCGGATGAAATACCTGGAGTGGAAAGAAGACGATCTCGGTGCTGAGTACACGGTAAATGAGATTCCCGGGGATATGGTTGAAGAAGCACAGCAGGCCCGGATGGAAATGGTTGAAAAAGTTGTTGAATATGACGATGAACTGCTTGAAAAATATCTTGAAGATGAAGAAATCAAGGAAGAAGAACTGGAGGCGGCAATCCGCAAGGGCGTGTTAGAAGTTGACATGCTGCCAGTTTTTGTGGGTTCGGCGCTGCAGAACACCGGTGTTCAGACATTGATTGACGCCGTATTGAAATATCTGCCCTCGCCTCTGGATGTTCCCCCGGTTACCGGGCTGAATCCGGATACCGATGAGGAAGAAATCCGGCGGGCCGACGATAATGAACCGTTTGCCGCTATAGCGTTTAAAATTGTAACCGATCCGTATATAGGTAAATTAACTTTTTTCCGCTGTTACAGCGGCCGGCTGGAGTCGGGGAGTTATGTTCTTAATCCCCGGACCGGAGAACGGGAAAGAATAAGCAGGATTTTGCAGATGCACGCCGATTCCCGGGAAGAAAGAGATGTAATTTTTGCCGGTGATATTGCGGCGGCAGTGGGACTTGACGATACTCATACCGGAGATACTCTCTGCGAGATGGATAATCCGATTGTTCTCGAACAGATGGAATTTCCCGAACCTGTTATCAGCGTTGCAATTGAACCGAAAACCCAGGCCGAGCAGGAGAAGCTGTTTACTTCCCTGCGTAAACTGTCGGAAGAAGATCCGACTTTCACCATGAAAATTGACCATGAGACCGGCCAGACTATTATCAGCGGGATGGGCGAGCTGCATTTGGAAGTTATTGTTGACCGGTTGCTGCGGGAGTTTAAAGTGGAGGCTAACGTTGGTGCTCCCCAGGTTGCATACAAAGAAACAATTACCGCCGCCACAGATGTGGAGGCCGAACATATTAAACAGTCCGGTGGCCGCGGCCAGTACGGTCACGTTAAGATGGAAATGCACCCGCTTGAACGCGGCGAAGGGTTTGAATTTGAAGACGAAGTAACCGGTGGTAATATACCAAAAGAATTTATTCCCGCAGTGGAAGATGGTATTGTTGAAGCAATGGAATCGGGTCCCCTGGCCGGATATCCCGTCCAGGATATTAAAGTTGTTCTGTACGACGGGTCCCACCATGACGTTGACAGCAGTGAGACAGCATTTAAAATTACTGGTTCGAAAGCTTTTAAAAAAGGTTTTGATCAGGCGTCGCCCGCACTTCTGGAACCAATAATGGATTGTGAAGTTATCGTTCCCGAGGAATACAGCGGCGATGTAATTGGAGATTTGAATTCCCGCCGGGGAAAAGTAAAAGGGATGGATAAACGTGCCGGCGATCAGATTGTCCGGGCGGAAGTTCCCCTGTCAGAAATGTTTGGGTATTCTACCGATCTGCGGTCTTTGACACAGGGACGTGGAGATTATACTATGGAGTTCTCTCATTACGATGTTGTTCCCGATAGTATTGAACAGGAAATTATTGAGAAGGATACAATAGCAAGTAAATAGGAAGTACCGCAAATAAATTTTTTAGGAGGTTCGTAAAATGGCAAAGGAAAAGTTTGAACGAACTAAACCACATCTGAACGTTGGAACTATTGGCCACGTTGACCACGGTAAAACGACGCTTACGGCTGCAATGGTTCATTATCTGTCCAACCAGGGTTTTGCGGATGCGTTGAAATTCGAGGATATCGACAACGCCCCCGAAGAACAGGAGCGAGGTATTACAATTGCAACCGCTCACGTGGAATATGAGACGGAAAACAGGCACTATGCTCACGTTGACTGCCCGGGCCACGCCGATTATGTAAAGAATATGATTACCGGTGCTGCCCAGATGAACGGAGCGATCCTGGTTGTGAGTGCTGCTGACGGTGCTATGCCCCAGACCAGGGAGCACCTGCTGCTTGCCCGCCAGGTTGGTGTGCCCAGCATTGTCACTTTTATTAACAAAACGGATCAGCTCGACGATCCCGAACTGATTGAACTGGTAGAGATGGAAATTCGGGAATTGCTCAATGAATATGAATTTGACGGCGACGAGTCGCCGATTGTTAAAGGTTCGGCCCTCGAAGCCCTGGAAAATATAGACGATGAAGAAAAAACCCAGCCCATCCAGGAGCTGCTGGATGCGCTTGATTCGTACATTCCCGAGCCCGAGCGTGAAATTGACAAACCGTTTTTGATGTCGGTTGAAGATGTTTTCACGATTACCGGTCGGGGAACCGTTGCCACCGGACGTGTGGAACGGGGTAAAATCAAGGTTAACGATGAAGCTGAAATTGTCGGTCTGCAGGAAGAACCTATTGATACAACTATTACCGGGCTGGAAATGTTCCGCAAGGTTCTTGATGAAGCCGAAGCCGGTGATAACATCGGTGCGCTTCTCCGGGGGATCGACAAGGAAGATATCGAACGGGGCATGGTTATTGCCGAACCCGGTTCGGTAACACCGCATACTAAGTTTACTGCCGAGGCTTATATTCTTGAAAAAGATGAAGGTGGGCGTCATACGCCTTTCTTCGACGGTTACCGGCCTCAGTTCTACATGAGAACCACGGATGTAACCGGTGAGGTTACCCTTCCCGACGATGTGGAAATGGTAATGCCCGGCGACAATCTGGAGATTGATATTGAACTGATGGTTCCGGTTGCGATGGAAGAAGGTCAGCGGTTTGCTATCCGTGAGGGTGGCAAAACGGTAGGAGCCGGAGTGATTTCGGAAATAATAGAGTAACAGTAACTGCTCCGCTGGATTTCTACCGAGTTTTCCCCGCTTGAATAAGTTTGTCACGGGAAGATGGCGAGTTTTTGCCATCTTCCCACTTCACTTTTTCACCCGGCATAATATATTTTAGCAGAATATTTTGTTTAAAAATAACGGGGAAGGATTGCGGGAGGCTTGTATCCTTGTTACAATATTGTTTTGATTTTATGGTTAAATCTGGAACGGAACTTAAGGAGGTCATATAAACGGTGAGCCGGAGAATTAGGATTAAACTGAAAGCATATGATTACCGGTTGATTGATCGTTCGGCGGAGGAAATTGTATCGGCGGCCGAGCGGACAGGTGCGGAAGTTAGCGGGCCTATTCCCCTGCCGACGGATATTCGCCGTTATACCGTTAACAAGTCCCCGCATAAATTTGAACAGGGGAAAGAACAGTTTGAAATGCGCACGCACAAGCGGCTTTTAGATATTCATGAGCCGAATAACGACACGATGGAAGCTCTCGGCCAGTTGAACATCATGGCCGGAGTAGACGTTCAAATTAAAGGATAACAGGGTGTTTTGAAAATGAGGAAAGTAATAATTGGTAAAAAAGCGGGAATGAGCCAGGTATATGAAGATAATGAGGCTATTCCCGTAACTGCGGTTGAATCGCCCGATTGTGTCGTGGTTATGAAAAGGAAAGTAAACAACCGTTATGCGATTCAGCTCGGGTTTGAAAAATCAGATAAGTTAAATAAACCCCGCAGCGGTCATTTTGAAAGCCGGGGGATTGAACCCCGGCGGGTTCTGAAAGAATTCATGGTAGATGAAGAATCCGAATTATCCGAGCTGGAACCCGGCGATGATGTTGGATTTGAAATTTTCGAAGAAGACGAAATTGTTGATGTGAGTGGCCGAACTAAAGGCCGGGGATTCCAGGGAGGAGTCAAACGCTGGGGTTTCTCCGGCGGGCCGGCCTCTCACGGGGGCGGATTTGGGCGCAAAACGGGTTCGATCGGGAATGCTGCCGATCCCAGCCGTGTTTATCCCGGAAAAAAAATGCCGGGGCAATACGGGAATGATCTTAAAACGGTTCAGAACCTCCGGGTAATTAGAATTATGCCCGAAGAAGATTTGATGCTTGTTTCGGGTTCCGTTCCCGGTCCGGAAAATTCAATACTGGTTATAACCGACGCCCGGAAAGGTGAAAACTGATGAGTGTCAAACTGGAAAAGATATCCGAAAAAGAAGCTGAAAACTGGCTGGAAGAACCTTACAACCCCGGCCTGATCCACCAGGTTGTGGAAACTTACCGGGCTAACCAGCGGGCCGGGCTTGCTACAACTAAAACCCGGGCCCGGGTGGCCGGTAAAAATAAGAAACCGTGGCGCCAGAAAGGTACCGGCCGGGCTCGTCACGGCAGCGAAATATCTCCGCTCTGGGTTGGCGGAGGTCGGGCTCACGGCCCCGACAGCAATAAAAATTACAGCAAAAAAGTAACAAAAAAGATGAAAAAAAAGGCGTTTATCAGCGCTTTGACCCGCAGGTATGATGAAGAAGCTCTCTACCTGTTTGACGGTCCGGAACTTGATGAACCTTCAACTTCACAGCTGCATGAAATTTTTAGTGAGAACGGTCTGGATGATGAAAAAATTCTGCTGGCCCTGGCGCCGGAAGAAAAAATGCTGAGACTGTCGGTCCGTAATTTGCCCTACTGTATGCCATTTGACGCGGCAAGTTTGAATACTTACGAACTGGTTGCCAGCAGCAGGATACTTATTACTCCGGCCGGACTTGAGCTGCTTAAGGAGCGATTTACCGATGAGACTTGAAGATGTGATCGCCGAGCCGATTGTGACCGAAAAATCGGTCCTTCAGCAGGAAGAAAATAATGAATATACTTTTGCGGTAAACCCCGGCGCCAATAAAATAGAAATCAAGAAAGCCGTTGAAAGACAGTTTGATGTTGAAGTTGACGACGTGCGGACTATGAATGTTCGCGGTAAATCCCGCCGGGTTCGCTGGCAGGAGGGTATGACCTCCGACTGGAAGAAAGCGATCGTCAGTCTGCCCGAGGGTGAACATATTGAGATAGTGGAGGGACTTGCAGGATGAAGAAATATAAACCCACATCCCCCGGGCGCCGGCAGTATGATCCCGAGGATAAATCGGATCTTTCAAAAGAAGGCCCCGAAAAACAGTTGACCGAATATATTTCAGGTAAGTCCGGACGTAACAACCAGGGCAAGATTACCGTCCGGGGCCGGGGAGCCGGTAATAAGCGCCTTTACCGGAAGATAGATTTTAAACGTGATAAAGAAAACATTTCGGGTAAAGTCAAACGGATTGAATACGATCCTAACCGCTCGGCCCGCATTGCTCTTGTAGTTTATGCGGACGGCGAAAAAAGATATATTATAGCTCCCGATTCCCTAAAAGTGGGCGACCGGATAGAATCCGGTTCAGGAGCTCCGGTTCGACCCGGGAACTGTCTCCCGCTGGAAGAAATTCCAATGGGAGCTTTCATTCATAATATTGAACTAAAACCGGGTAAAGGGGGGCAGCTTTGCCGGGGAGCCGGCGCCGCCGCCCAGCTTACCGGTAAAGATGAAGGATATGCTCTGATTAACCTGCCTTCCGGCCAGGGACGTTTTGTTAACCTCAAGTGCCGGGCAACTATTGGCCAGGTTGGCAACCAGGAACATATCAACCGGGTCCTGGGAAAAGCCGGGCAATCCCGGTATCACGGCCGCCGGCCGATAACCCGGGGTATGGCCCGCAATCCTGTTGACCACCCTCTGGGTGGTGGAGAAGGGCGGATCAAAGGTGGACATCCCCAGAATCCGACCGGGCGTGTTCGCCAGGGCAAAAAAACAAGAAATAACAAGCGGACCGACCGCTTCATTGTTAAAAACATAAGAGAATAGGTGATATTGAATGAGAAGTAAGAAAAAAGGACCATACGTCGATGAGCGGCTCCTGGAGAAGATCCGGGCTGCCGGCGAAGAGGGCGACGAAGTTATTAAAACCTGGTCTCGCCGGTCGATGATTATCCCGGAGATGGTTGGATTGACGATCCAGGTCTATAACGGTCGCCAGCATGTGCCGGTGTTTATCACTGAAAACATGGTTGGTCACAAGCTGGGAGAATTTTCTCACACGCGTGTTTTTCGCGGTCACAAGCAGACAGAACAACGTGTAATCAAGAAACCGGGTGGATAACAATGGAAGCAAGAGCTGTTGCTAAATACATAAGAATATCGCCGAAGAAGGCCCGGCCGGTTGCAGATCTGGTCCGGGGAAAAAAACTTCAGGAAGCTTATGATATTCTTGCACATACTAACAAGCGGTCGTCGGAACCGATTTCCAGGGCAATCAGGAGTGCCCAGGCAAACCTGGAGGACCAGGACCCGGCTTCACGACCGCAATCCACAAAAATTAAGGAATTGCGTATAGACGAAGGACCGACGCTCAAGCGCTGGATGCCCCGGGCAATGGGCCGGGCGACACCGATCAATAAAAGATCAAGTCATATTACTGTTGTAGTCAGTAACAATGAAACGGAGGAGCTGTAAGCTTTGGGACAAAAAGTAAATCCAACCGGTTTTAGACTGGGAATTACCGAGGACTGGCAGGATAAGTGGTATGCTGAAGGTAGAAAATATGCGGAGAACGTTAAAGAAGACAAACTGATCCGCGATGAAATTATGGACCAGTATCCGCATGCTCTGGTCAGCGATATTATAATCAAACGTTTTGGCGGGAAGATCAGGATTGATCTTTCTGCGGCCCGGACCGGGATAATAATCGGGCGGGGTGGTTCGAATATCAAAAAACTCCGCCGTGACCTGATGGATTTGACCGGCGACAAAGAGCTTGAAATAAATATTGAAGAGGTCAGCACTCCGGAAACC
>CAZKRS010000022.1:0-14552 GCA_964555265.1 uncultured bacterium
AATGAAGATTTTATGATTTTAAAAGAGTATATGCAATAGGGATTATTAATTATGTCTTAAATAAGAGCTTTAGGAACTAATTGTGGTGTGATAATATAGAAAAATCAAAAGATATCCAGTGTGAGATTCTAACGGAATTTTAACCCCCTAGAAAAGATGTGTAAAAAATGACAGAAACTATTCTTGGACTTCTTGAGATTTCTTACCTGCAGTTTGAACTGCCGAGAGCAGAATTTATGATGGCGGGAGATTTTGTCATTATCGTAATATTCGCCGCCCTGATGGGACTGCTTGCCACCCGTTTGAAACAGCCAACAATAATCGCCTACATTGTCACCGGTTTATTCCTGGGACCTGCAGTAATTGGATTTGTGGAGCCGGGAGAACTAACCCATACCATGGCCGAGCTGGGCCTGGCTTTTCTGCTCTTTTTAATCGGCATTGAAATGCAGGTGGAGGAAGTAAAACATATCCTTACGCCACTGCTTAAAATTTCCGTCCTGTTGATGGGTTCAATTGCGTCTATAGGATTTTTAACCTCAATTGGTCTTGGCTTTACTACCACGGAAGCGGTTCTTATCGGTCTGGCGGTAATGTACAGTTCGACAGCCGTAACAATAAAAATGTTAAATGACAAAGGAACCGCCACAAGTTTGCACGGCAAAATTGATATTGGGATTCTGTTGTTTGAGGATATTGTAGTAGTCATCATTTTGACCGTTTTGGCGGCCGGCCAGCCTGAAACTGTTATGGACGTTGTTTCAACTATGGGCATGGTTTTTGGACTGGTTGGCCTGATTGCTATTTTTGCCCTGCTCGGTTCGCTGTATTTTCTTCCCCCCCTGTTCAGGTTTATTGCTAACAATAGAAAAATATTCTTCCTGATCTCTATTTCCTGGTTTTTCCTGTTTGTCCTGAGTTCCCATGAGCTGGGCATGTCAATTGAAATGGGAGCTTTCCTGGCCGGGTTAGCTATTGCCCAGATGCCCTACAGCGAGGAACTTGAGGCCCGGGTTTCTCCGCTCACCGACCTGTTCATCCTCGTGTTTTTTGTCTCGGTCGGTCTGGAGCTGGATACAACGGCGCTGCTGGCCTACTGGAGGGAAGCGCTGATAGCTTCGGTTGTACTGATGGTTGCTAAGTTCCTGATTTACGTGATCTTGATTAACTGGCAGAAATTTGATCCGGAATCGGTTTTCCGGGGCAGTATTAACATGGTCCAGGTGAGTGAATTTGGTTTAATCGTCGGTGCGGTGGCGGTGGCCGGTGGGGTTATTGACAGGGCAGTCCTCGGTTTCTTGACAATTACTGCCCTGATAACGATGAGTATATCGGTCTATTTTATCCAGTATAATCGAGAAATATATGAACTTGTAAAACCGTGGTTTGACAAATTAATCGGCGGAGGGAGAGAAAAACCGCCGGTTGAAGATTTTCATAATCACGCCGTAATCGTAGGTTTTGATGAAATTGCGCGCCGTGTAATACTGCTGCTTGAAGATAAGTACGACGATATTGTTGTGATCGATCGTAACATCGAGGAAGATGAAGCAATAGAACGGACCGGTTTCAATGCAGTTTTCGGAGATGCAAAATACGAAAAGATAAGAAAAGAAGCGGGGATTGAACGGGCGGATTTTGTTTTTTCTTCCTCCGAACAGCGCCGGATAAATGAAATAATTTTAGAGGAAACTCGCGCCGGAGCGACCGTCCTTGTTGAAGCAAAAACCGAGAAGGATGCCGACCGGTTATATGACAGTGGTGCCGACTATGTGGTCCTGGCCCCGCAGCTTGCGGCCGACCAGTTAAAACGGTACCTGGAGGCCTACCTCAAGGATACGGTTGATTTCGAAAAAATTGTGGAAGCTGATCTTGAAATTCTGCGGTCGGATGAGTTATTTCCCACCACCCGGCCGCACTGGAGCAATTAAATGGCTGATTTATTGTCTATTATTTCGCTGATGTTTCTTATTGCGGCCCCGTTTTTGTTGCTCGCCAAGATTTTTTCAATATCCACGGCACCGGCGTTAATCGTAACCGGTCTTGTGGTCGGTTATTTTGTAGAAGAAGCAATCATGCTGGAAATCGCCCGCCTGGGCATTGCCCTGCTGGTGTTTACCTCTACCGTGCGGATCCAGACTAAAGACTTTCATACGGAAGTGACCGACCCTGAGCTGGCCGCCGTGGGCCAGTTGTTAATTGTTGGTTTGTTTGGTTTTTTCTCGGGCTGGTTATTAGGTTATTCGCCGGGCCAGGCGATATTTATTGGCCTGACTGCTTCGATGTCCTCCTCACTCATGGGGTCGACCCTATTTTACACTCGCTACATGGATTACGTCCACGACTGGCTTTCGGAAACAATACACTCAATCCAGGATTTTATCGCCCTGTTTTTGCTGATGGTTGTTGCTGCCGGTGCATTTCAGCTTGACGTCATTGCAGAACACCTGGGTTACGGCGTGATACTGCTGGTAATCACTACAGTCACCAACCGCTATTTGTATGATTTGATCGGGGAATTTGCCCGCCATTCGAGTGAAGTCATGTTAATTATGACGGTTGCTATCTTGCTGTTTTTTCTCGGGGCTGCCCAGCTGATGGAAACATCAATCGTAGTCGGAGCTTTTGCGGCCGGAGTGGCTGTTAACTATAAACCGGTAAAATATTCCGAAGTGATCAACGGTCTGGATTCGATTAATGATTTTTTTGCAGCCATATTCTTCATAACAATCGGGGCCTTAGTGACATTGCCTTCCCTGGAGGTCGTGGGTTTGACTGCGCTGTTAGTGGGGATAGCCGTTATAGTTAAACCGATGGTTGTGATCTGGATTTTGACCCGGAAAAGATACGAGCGGCGAACGGCCACCTTGACCGGGTTTAACCTCGACCAGGTGGGGGAGTTTGCGTTAATTTTTGTAATCGAGGCCCTGATCCTCGGACTGATTATTCCGGAGATTTTTGAAGCTGTTATCCTGGCGGCGGCAATTACGCTGGTTACAACCAGTTTTACCCGTTACTTTAACGAACAAATTTTCCGCGGTCTTGCTTACCTGGGTTTGCTTGGAGATCACGGGAAGACGCTTAAGAAATACAGTTGTGTGCCGGGTAAGCTTGAAAACCATATAGTAATCGTCGGATACGGTCGGTATGCCCGGCGGTTGGTTGAAGTATGTAAAGAATATGATGCCGACTACGTTGTTATTGAGAGCAGTCCCTGGAAAATTAAGGAGTTGGAGGATAAGTGTGAAGGGTTTGTATTCGGGGACGTATTTGAACCGGATACCCGGGAAATGGCCAATTTTTCGGAGGCCCGCCTGGTCGTTTCCACGGCTGATTTCTGGCCGATAAATGACGAGCTGGTTCGTTATTCCGACCGGCTCAAGGTTATACTGCGCACTAAAAATCGGCTGCGGGCACATGAATTGCTGGATCGCGGCGCCTACTACGTGGCGGTTTCTGATCTGCTTGCGGCCGATCATCTTGAGAAGTTGTTCCATGCGCTGGTTGAAGATGGAGATAATTTTGAACAGTTGCGAGAAAAAACCGGCGGTATATTTGACGGGAACTGACGGATATTTTTACGTTTCGTTTTGCTTGATTTTCTTCCAGTTGTCCAGGATTTCTTCGGTAGTTTCCAGGTGCAGATCGTCAAAAACATGCGGATGGCGGCGAACAATTTTTTCGTGAATATTTTCCAGGACCCGGTCGATATCGAACAGGTTGTCTTCTTCGGCCATCCGGGAGAAGAAGACAACGTGCAGGAGCAGATCACCCAGCTCTTCACATATTTCTTCCATGTTTTTCTTTTCAATTGCTTCAATAACTTCTTCGGCTTCTTCCAGCAGGTGCGGTTTCATTGACTCCATTGTCTGCTGCCGGTCCCATTTGCAACCTTCCTCCGAGCGGAGATAAGCAACTAAATCGACAAACTTTTCAAATTTATCCCCCGTCTTTTCGGGCAGTTCTTCAAAATCTGTTCCCATTTTTTTACCTCCCGCCTGTCAAAAAATATCAATCAGATCAAACCGTTAATACCTGTTTTTTAGCCCCGAAGGGGCGACATACCCACAGCCCAGGGCGTGAGCCCTGGGGTGAAGGGTCTACAGAAATTAAGCCCTGAAGGGGCGACATAGCAATAAACCTGTTATTTCGGCCCTTCAGGCCTCAAAAAAAACAAGACCATTAACCCGGGGCTTACGCCCCGGGCTGGTTTTATGCCGGCCTTTCAGGCCTTAAAGAAATCTGTTCCTGGTTTAAAAACTCTTCACTTCTTCATGATTTCCCTACTTCCCGATGCCGCACAGGTTAACACCTCGGGCGGGGATTATGTCGGCCCTGCAAGCCTTAATCCAAAATAGATCTTAATACTCTATTATTTTACATTGGGCACAATAGGGTGGCAAATTGATAGTTTGTTTGAAATAATATTATAGTACTGATATTGGTTAATAAACAGGGAGGATAAAATGAATCTGGATAGTGCACGTGATAGAATCCAGGAAATACGTGATGAGTTGCATGAACTGGGTGACTATCTTTGACCTGCCGGAAATGAAAGAAAAAAAGCTTGAACTTGAAGCCGAGATGAGCAATCCTGATTTTTGGGATAATCCGGATAAAGCGCGCCGGGTTTCCCGGGAAGCCGACCGGGTTAAGAATATGATTGAGACCTATGAATCGGTGGAAAATGCTCTTGAAGATATTGAGGCTATGATTGATCTTGCGGTTGAAGAGGATAATGATAGCTTCAAAAAAGAAATAGAATCCGGTTTACAGGCAGCCGGCAGGAATGTTCAGAAACTGCGCCGCCGCTATTTTCTTGACGGTGAATATGACGGTCGTAATGCAATTCTGCGCATTAACCCGGGAGCGGGAGGAACCGAAGCACATGACTGGGCGGAAATGCTGTTCAGAATGTATAACCGCTGGTTGGAGGACCAAGATGACCTGGAGCATGAGATTCTTGATTATTCGGCCGCCGGCGAGGCGGGGATCAAGGATGCCACTATCCAGGTAAAAGGAGATTATCCTTACGGGCGGTTAAAAAGTGAAGCCGGGGTGCACCGCCTGGTGCGGATTTCTCCGTTTGATTCTTCCAGCCGCCGGCACACTTCGTTTGCCGCCGTCTGGGTGACGCCGGAAATAGAACTGGACGACGAAGTGGAGATAGACCCCGACGAACTGCGGGTAGATACGTTTCGCTCCGGCGGCCCCGGCGGCCAGCATGCGAACATGACCGATAGTGCCGTGCGAATCACTCACCAGCCCACGGGTATTGTTGTGTCCTGTCAGAATGAGCGTTCCCAGCACCAGAACAAGGCCACCGCCATGAAAGTTTTGCGTTCGCAGCTGCTGGAGAAAAAAATTCAGGAGCAAAAAGAGGAAGCGGCCTCGATCACTGCCGATAAAAAATCGATTGAGTGGGGGAGCCAGATTCGTTCCTACGTTAATCATCCCTACCAGCAGGTGAAAGATCACCGGACGGATTTTACAGTTTCTTCTTTCGAGCAGGTTCTCGACGGCGAGTTGGATGGATTCATTGATGCTTACCTGGCTTCCGCAGCAAACAGGGCCGAATAATGTCCCGTAAAATACGTTATTTAATCCCGCTGTTAATAGTATTTATTACCGGGGTGGCTGTTGTACACCGGATTGGAATAATTAACGGTGGCCGGCGGGCGGAAGTTTTAAGACTTGATTCGGAACTTCTGGCCCGGTTTAAAACGGTAGGCCAGCTGGAGGAAGAAGGTAGTTTAACAATAATGACCGGCCGAGAGATAATGAATCACTACCGGGCCCAGCTGCCGGTTAATCCCCATGTTTTTGCCCAGTTTATTAATCTGCAGCTTGAACCCCGGGCAAGTTATATTTTAACCAATAATTCTGAAATTAACCGTGCTCTTCTAAACACACTGGATCAAGCCCGGGTTTACCGGGATCAGTTTGGCAACGAATACGACGGCCGGCGTTATCCCAACGCATACGTGCTGGAGTTTTCGGCCCCGCCGTCCGAATTAGAAAAAAAACAGCTGGCTTACCTGGAATACCCGGACCGGGAGGGGGATTATTTTTTAAAAATATCAGACCGGGTTGAACTGGAAAATTTCTTTAGAATTGCGCCGCCCGAGCGCCGGGTAAGTTTAATTCTTGACGCCGGCCTGGAGCTTCCTCCTCTCTCCGAGGAAACCAGGGAAAAAGTTGTTAATATTTACGTTGCCGAAGATAACGCCCGGCGTATTGAGCGGGATGACTTTATATATCCGGACCGGTTTTTATATACTTCTGAAGATATTGTTGATTTATATTTAGCGGGTATTTTTAACCCCCTGGGAAGATATTTTTATCGCCTGGGTTTATTAATTGTCGGGTTAATAATTTGTTACCTGGGGCTTTTCCATCATGAACAGCCCCTGCGCTGGCTTGGCTGGGGCGGATTTTTACTGCTGGCCACGTTTGCTTTTTCCACCCATGTTGTGGCTCTGGGTGTAGTGCTGGCCGGACTTTTTGTTTACGGCTGGCGACGAAAATATCGGAGATTGATCTGGTATATGCTCGGGGGGATGATTATGTTTGGATTTTATTTTACCCCTTATTTGCTTCGTCTATACGCCTCGGGGGAATTGTTCTGGGGCGGGGTATTTGCCGGCGGGGCAATATTTTTATCACCGGTGCGGGGCTGGCGACGAAAATTTGTTACGGCCGGAGATCTGCTGGAGTTGATTGCCCTGGGGGCAGTGGTCTGGTTGTTTTTTTATCTACCACCGGCAAATTATCAATATCTCTTCTCTGACCGGGCCTGGCTGCTTATTATCGCCCCTCTGCTGGCCCGGGTGGGGGCCCCTGAAACCGGCCTGGATGAATTTTTGTTTTTGACCTCACTGGGGGGGTGGTTGTATATTTTAACTGGAGGGGCCGCTTATCTGAACTTGATTGGGTTTATATTTGCCCTGGTATTTCGAACTCTTCAAAAATCGTATCTCAATTTTGAAGGAACAACTTGAAGTAAAATCGGAGGTAGCAGCGGGATAATCATGAAATTAAAACTAACAGTGCTGGTTTTGGTCTTAACATTTATAGCCTCTTCGGTTCAGGCTGATATTTATATTGGCCGGGCTGATAATGGAACTATCTCTTTAACCGACAGCCCTACGGATACATCTTACAGGCTTGTGGTTGAAACCGATTTACCCGAGGAATATGAACTACCATCGGAAGAAGAACTGGAAGAAATAGTTGCCGGAGCTTCAACAAAGTTCGGTCCACCCGAACCCTTGATTTACGCTGTGATTCAGGTTGAATCAACCGGGGATTCAACCGCGGTCAGTCCCCGGGGGGCGAAAGGATTAATGCAGCTTATGCCGGCAACCGCTGAAGAGCTTGGTGTGGAAGATATTTATGATCCCCGGGAAAATATATACGGAGGCACCCAATACCTTCAGAAAATGATAAGCCGGTTTAACGGCGATCTTAAGCTGGCCCTTGCCGCTTATAACGCCGGCCCGGGACGTGTGGATAAATACAACGGGGTCCCTCCTTTCACAGAGACAAAAAATTTCATCAAGCGGGTTGAAACTGCCTGGGATGATTTTAAAAGCCAGGATGATACAATTTATACTTACCGGGATGAAAACGGAATATTAAACGTTACAAACATCCATTAAAACAGGTGGACAATATGAAACATATAACAGTAATAACAGCTATTTTCATAATTTTCTGGTCGGTTTCTCCGGCCTCTGCTGATATATACCTGCGGGTTGTAAACGGAGAGATCCACCTGACAAATTCGCCGGCGGGAGAAGACTATGTCCTGGTTCTTTCCGGCCGGGGGGAGGAAGGGCGGCGTTTTGAGGGCCCGGGGGAACTTCAGCAGGCAATCGCCAGGGCAGAAAATAAATACCAGATCCCGGAATCCCTGATTTTGGGGGTTATGACTGCCGGCGAAAACATCGGTATCGAAGAAAATAATATCATGGTTCTGCCGGAGGCCGTCCGGGAGGAAATGACTGATACTCAAGCACGAGACCGGTGGTATAATATTGACCGGGGAACGGCCCGGTTGCGGGAAATGATTGGCTATTTTGACGGTAACCTGACCCTGGCCCTGGCAGCTTATTTTTCAAGTATAGAACGGGTGGAAGAGGTTGGCGGAATTCCGCCGGCTCCAATGGCCCGGGAATTTGTGAACCGCAGCCGGGAAAATTTCGAGGAATACCAGGGTGACAGACCGGCGCTGATAAGTTTTGAGGGTGAAGACGGTGTTTTACATTTAATAAGTATCCGCTGACCGGAAGCCTCGTTTCTTGTCCCGGGCGGGACCTTACCTAAGACGGTTTATATTGTATAATCTCCTTTCTGGAATTCACATTTTAACAAATATTTATAAAGGCTGGTTATGATGAGTAAATATCCTTTTGACGAGATTGAAAATAAATGGCAGCAAAAATGGGAACGAGAAAATTATTTCAAGGTTGACTCCGAAGCTGATAATCCCCGTTATGTCCTTGAGATGTTCCCTTATCCTTCCGGTCGTATCCACATGGGGCATGTCCGCAACTATACAATCGGTGACGCTATGGCCCGATTTTTCCGGCGGTGTGATTATAGTGTTCTTCATCCGATGGGCTGGGATGCTTTTGGTCTGCCGGCTGAAAATGCGGCTATTGAGCGAGATGTTCACCCCCGCCAGTGGACGCTGGAAAATATTGAAGAGATGAAGGATGAATTGAACCGGCTTGGTTTTTCCTACGACTGGGCCCGGGAGATAATGACCTGCTCGCCCGATTACTACCGCTGGAACCAGCGGATATTTCTTGAATTGCTGGATAAGGATTTGGCCTACCGGGATATAACAGTAGTTAACTGGTGTCCTGATTGTGATACCGTGCTGGCCAATGAACAGGTACATGATGGGTTGTGCTGGCGTTGTGATGCGGAGGTTGTGGAGAAGAAACAGAGCGGCTGGTTTTTCAAAATTACCGAGTATGCGGCTGAGCTGCTGGACGGACTTGAAGACCTTGAGGGCTGGCCGGAAAAAGTCCGGGAGATGCAGATAAACTGGATTGGCCGTTCCCGGGGAGCGGAAATAGATTTTGATATAGTTGACAGTTCCCACAGCCTGCAGGTTTTTACCACCCGCCCCGATACGCTTTATGGCGCCACCTACATGGCCCTGTCGCCCCAGCATTCGCTTGCCGGGGATCTTTCCGCCCCTACCGAACAGCAGGGAGCTGTAAATGAATTTTTAAACCTGGTTGAAGAAGAGGATGAATTGAATACAACAGCCGGCGTCTTTACAGGTCGATACGCAGTTAATCCGGTGAATAATAAAAAGATACCGATCTATATCGCCGACTATGTTTTGATGGAATACGGGACCGGAGCAATAATGGCAGTTCCCGCCCATGATGAGCGTGATTTTGAGTTTGCATCCCACCACGATATAGATATCATTCCCGTTATTGAACCGGAAAAAGGGCTGAAAAAGCCTCTGCAAGAGGCCTATGTTGAGGAAGGGAAATTGATTAATTCCGGTCCCCATGACGGACTTGATTCTCCTGAAGCCCGCAAACAGATTTCAGAGTGGCTGGAAAGAAAAAGGAAGGGGAAAGCGACCGTTAACTATCGCCTCCGTGACTGGGGGATCAGTCGCCAGCGATACTGGGGGACTCCGATCCCGGTGGTTTACTGTGAGGAATGCGGGATGGTGCCGGTGGCCGAGAAAGATCTGCCGGTTGAGCTTCCCGAGGATGTGGAATTTTCAAGCTCGGGGAATATTCTTGCCGGCAGTGAGGAATTTGTAAATACGGAATGTCCACGCTGTGGTGCGGCGGCGGAAAGAGAAACCGATACCATGGATACGTTCGTGGACAGTTCCTGGTATTACGCCCGCTATATTTCTCCCGATAACCGGCGGCAACCTTTTGAATCCGAAAAAGCCAACCACTGGCTGCCGGTGGATAATTATATAGGGGGCGTGGAACATGCTTGTATGCACCTGCTTTACTCCCGTTTTTTCCATAAAGCCCTGCGGGACAGCGGCTGGCTGGACAGTGGCGAACCGTTTGAGAGTCTGCTCACCCAGGGGATGGTCCTGCTGGGGGGCGAAAAAATGAGCAAAAGTAAAGGGAATGTTGTCGATCCCGAGGAGATGCTGGAAAAATACGGCGCCGATGCCGTAAGACTGTTTACCCTCTTTGCAGCCCCGCCTCAGAAAGACCTGGAATGGGACGAATCGGGCCTGCAGGGGGCGGACAGGTTTTTAAACCGGGTCTGGAATTATAGCCGCAAATACAACGATAAGCTTGCAGAACCCGGTAAGGATCCCGGTTGCCCGGAGGAGTCTGAACAGGCGGTTAAACTTCACCGGGAGACCCACCGGGCTATCAGGGATATTACAGATGATCTCACCGGTGATTACCAGTTTAACACCGCGATTGCGGCCTGCATGGAGTTTTTTAATCTTCTCCAGGACTCCGCTGGGGTTGACGACGAACTGCTTGCCTGGAGCTTTTCCATTCTGCTTGACCTGCTTTATCCGGTTGCGCCCCACATCTGCAATGAAATAGCCGACCGGCTGGATTATAAGAAACTTCCCCAGGCCCGAGAATGGCCCGATTATCAGGAGGAAGCCACCAGGGCTGAAGAAGTGGAAATAGTTGTCCAGGTTAACGGGAAGGTCCGTGACCGTCTTAACGTGCCCGCCGGCTATCCGGAAGATGAGCTTAAAGAAGAAGTGATTGCCCGAAAACGGGTTCAGAAATTCCTGGATGGTGAACCTCAAAAAATCATCGTGGTCCCCGATAAACTGGTGAACGTGGTTGGTTAAATTTTAAAAAAATTTGTAATTACTGCCGCGATGTTTTATATTTGTAGTGCAACGGAAGGTGGTCGCGTGAATTTATTTTAATTTAAAATGAATGGGGAGATATCTGCATGGAGTTAAAGACCGTTGAATATGTTAGCCCGAGCGATTTGCTGCGGAAGGCTCGAAGTAATTTGATTCGTTCCCGCCAGGTGAAACCTCCCGGGGTGCTTCGAGAAGATTTATGTTTTAACGCCCACCAGGCCGCTGAAAAAGCTCTTAAAGCAGTTCATCTTTATTATAATATTTCTTACCGTTTCGCCCATGACCTGGGGGATTTGATTGACTGTCTGAAGAAAAACGGGATCAGTGTTCCCCGCCCGGTTGAACAGGCCGCTGAGTTAAGCCGGTTCGCGCTGCCGGTTTTATCCCCCGCCCCGGTCCCCCCGGAATACGTTTCTAACGCCGAGCATGAAGAAGCCGTGGAAACTGCCCGTGAAGTTTTTGACTGGGCAGCCGCTCTTTTGGAAAATTAAGACCCAAGCAGGTTTTTGAGGGCCGGTTTGAGGCGGGAGTATTTAAATTTAAATCCCCTTTTCTGGAGGGCTTTTGGATAAACCCGCAGGGAGGCCAGCAGGACCTCGGTTGCTTCCCCGTAGAGAAGTTTAAGGACCAGTTCCGGGTAGCGAAGGCGAACTGGTTTATTTAAAATTTCTGCCAGAGTTTCTGTGAATTGTTTATTCCGGACCGGGCCGGGAGCAGTCAGGTTGTAGGGTCCTTCGAATTGCTTGTCAAGAATATAAAGGATGGTTCTTACCGTATCTTCAACATGAATCCAGGGCATGTAATGTGTTCCGTCGCCAAGATATCCTCCCAGTCCCCAGTGAAAAGGTTTGAAAAATGAAAAAGGATTTAATATTTTTTCAAGGATTCCGCCATCACCGGCCAGAACATACCCGGTCCTGATGGTGGAAATTGCCGGTTGTTTGCCAAAAACCCTGTCCCGGGCGAAAGAATAAACCACTTTTTCCCATTCCCGGGCCACGCCGGAGAGGTAGGATTCCCCGGGATCATTTTTTTCCGTTATCTTTTCATTGCCCCGGCTGCCGTAATATCCCACCGCGGAGCCGGCAATAAAACTGTTTAAAGTTCCCCGGTATTTACGAATAGCATTTATCAGCGTTTTTGTGCTTTTGATTCTGCTTTCTTTAATCTTTGTTTTATATTTTTTTGACCATTTTTGGTCGAGAACGGGGGCTCCGGCCAGGTGAATAACGGCATTGGTATTGCGCGGAATTTTAAGCGAATCTGGATCGTCCGGATCCCAGTTTATATATTTTTTTCCTGTTGTGGTCCTGCTGGCAATAACCACCCGGTCCCCCCTTTTTTCAAGTTCCCGGGTAAGATGAGAGCCGATCAAACCGGTTCCGCCTGTAATTAAAATTTTCATTATTTAATCACTGACTTTGCTGGTATAGTTATGAATTGAAAAATTATTTGAGATCAACCCGAACAAGATTGAGCTTTTAAATTGTTTTGAACAGCAAAAAGATTATATAGATTCGCCGGGATAGTTGCAATGAAAACAGATTTTCACAAAAAAAGGCGGACATAAGTTGACTGCATAAACGGCTGTATTAGAATTCAAAGGGAGAGTTTTTTTATAACTGCGAATAGTTATCAATTTATTGAAAGTGTGATGATTATTTCTGTCCGAGTAAGTTATAATCCTCTGGAAACTGAAGAACCGGAATTCTGGGAGAAATTAGTCCATAAAATCCACAAACCCCGGTATTTTTTTGCCGGTATGGGACTGGTCATAACTGGCTGGCTGATAAGCCTGGTAATCCTGGCCGGAACAGGGTTTGGCTCCTGGTTAAATATCGCCGGAAGTATCCTGTTTTTGATCACTTTTTATCTGCTTGTCCTTTTTTTTAATAATCATTTTATGGTTTTACTCAGGGAACTGATCGAGTTTAAAGCCGGAGACGATTACCTGGAGTTCAAAAAATGGAACAGTTTTCGTCGAATAGAGCTTAAACAGACTAAAAAGATAAAAATCTCGAAAGATCGGAAGTTTAAATACCTTGGTCTATGGGCTGGTTGCCGGCTGGGGCGTATAGAAGTTGAAACCTGGCAGGGGGAGAAGTTGTTTTTTAATCTTCTGCTTGCTTTCCGGGAAGAAGAACTTCCCGCCGCAAAAAAATCTTTTGAACAACTGGTTGATTATCTTGGAGACCATCTTTATTACCGGGAAAGAACCCGTCTCCCCGAGAGGTAATTAGAATGGTCTATCGTCTGCTGGCTGACTTGATTTTTATTATTCATTTTTTGTTCATTTTGCTGATAATTTTCGGAGGATTCCTGGGATTTATACATAAATGGGGTTTGTTTGTACATTTTCCCCTCTTTGTCTGGGGGATTTTAATTCTATTCACCGGGATGAGATGTCCTTTGACGCCCCTTGAACAGTGGTTGCTGAGCCGGGCCGGCGAAAGTGCTTATTCCGGGGGGTTTATTGATTACTATATCGTGAGCTGGATATATCCGCCCGGTCTAACCCGGACTCACCAGGTGCTCCTTGGGGTGGGCCTGTTTGTTTTTAATCTTGTGGTTTATTATTTTGTTATTCGCAGTTATCAAAAGAACCAGAATACAGCCTGACTTAATTTTCCGGGTTAAATTGAAATACCTGCTATTTTTGAAGAAGCAGATATATAGACTTTATTGAACCGGGCCTAAAACCCAAAGATCGGACTGGAGGATTTTAATTGGAACTTGGAATAATCGGACTGCCTAACGTGGGGAAATCTACAGTATTTAACGCCCTGACCGAGAACAATGTTCCGGCGGAGAACTATCCTTTCTGCACGGTGGACCCCAACGTCGGAGTGGTGGAAGTCCCCGACCGCCGGCTCTGGAATCTCAGTGAATGGGTGGAATCCAAAAAGACAACGCCGGCCGCGGTCAGGTTTTTGGATATTGCGGGTCTGGTAAAAAATGCTCACCGGGGAGAAGGACTGGGCAACCAGTTTTTAGAGCAGATACGAAACGTGGACGCCGTCTGTCATGTCCTCCGGCTCTTTGAAGATTCAAACGTCAGCCACGTGGAAGGGGAGCTCGATCCCCTGCGGGACGTAGAAATAATTGAAACGGAGTTTGCTCTCGCTGATCTGGAAGTCATAGAAAACAGGTTGCAAAAGCTTGATAAAAAAGCACGGGTGGGAGATAAAGAAGCAGCCCGGGAAGTAGAAATTCTCAAAAAAATTACCCGGTTAATCGATGCCGGGCAAAAAATAGAACCGGAAGAGTTGGCGGAAGAAGAGAAAGAACTTCTTGCCGGTCTGCCGCTTGTAAGTACAAAACCGGTTCTGTACGTCTTAAACGTTTCGGAACAGATACTCGCCAGTCCTGAAACTTCAGATTATTACCGCCGGCTGGTGGAGAAAATTGATAATGAATGGGAGGCCGGCCGGGTTACAATCTGCGCCCAGATGGAAGCGGAGCTGGCGGGCCTGGAAGAGTCGGAACGGAAAATATTTCTGGAAGATATGGGACTAAAAGAGCCGGGGTTAAAACGTCTTGTCCGGAAGGCCCACAGTTTGCTGGATCTGGTCAGTTTTTTCACCTACAACGAGAATGAACTACGCGCATGGTCAATTGCCCGCGGCGCCCGTGCTCCCGAGGCAGCGGGAAAAATACACTCCGATTTCCAGGAGGGATTTATCAGGGCCCAGGTTATTAATTA
>CAZKRS010000023.1:0-14328 GCA_964555265.1 uncultured bacterium
GGAATCAAACCCGAGGTAAACCCCGGCTTCCTGAAGAGCTTCCAGGAAATAAAAAACATACGCCGGCCCCGAGCCGCTTAAAGCTGTTGCAGCATCCATCAGGGATTCCTCGATCACTTCGGTTTCCCCCAGGTTTTCAAAAACGGAGACGGCAATATTTAAAAATTTATCGCCCGTATTATCACTGCGGGCTATGAAACTCATTCCCTCCCCGACCTGGCAGGGAGTATTGGGCATAACCCGGATAATCCGAGCGTCCGCGGCCAGATGTCCGGCCAGCTTCTCAATTTTCACGCCGGCGGCAATAGAGATTAAATAACGGCAATTATCAGAAATTTTTTCTAGAACCTCACCTGTCTTTGCCGGTTTTACCGCCAGAATTATAAAATCAGTTTTTCCCGCCAGTTTTTCAACTGAAGTGGTGGGCTTAAGCCTGAACTGGCCGGCAATATTGTCCATTTTTTTCTCATCAATATCATAAATATAAATATTTTCCTCCGGCCAGTCCCCGGAACCGGCCAGTCCGGAGGCAATTGCTCCCCCCATGTTACCGGTGCCGACAATTCCCACCTTATTAAAAGCAGTCATAAACTATCATCCTTCTCTTTCCCCGAATAATATCCGACCCAGGCGGAGTATGGTTGCCCCTTCTTTTATTGCCTCTTCGTAATCGTTGGTCATCCCCATGGAGAGTTCGGGCAACTCAATCTCAAACTTTTCTGCAAGTTTGTCCCGCAGGCGGCGGCAGGCGGAAAACGTTTCCCGCAATATTTTTTCATCATCCGTCCAGGGAGCCATGGTCATTAAACCGTTCAAATTATACACATCTCTTTCCAAAATTTCTTCGACAAGCTCAGGAGCTTCCTCCGCCGTGGCTCCGTATTTTGATTCCTCCCCCGAGACATTAACCTGGAGAAAAATATCCTGTTTCTGGTTCATTATCCGGAGACGCTTGGCAAGTTCTTTTATAATCGAATACCGATCGATACTGTGAATTATAACAAATTCACCGGTTATTTTCCGGGCTTTATTGGACTGCACATGGCCTATCATGTGCCATTTTGCATTCGGCAGTGTTTTACGAAGTTGATGTTTTTTATCCAGGCCCTCCTCGACCCGGTTTTCTCCAAAATGACGGAATCCAAAATTATATGCATCCCTGATAAGATTAGTATCAAAACCCTTGGTTACTGCAATTACTTTTACTTCAGAAGGATCTCGGCCTGCGTCCTGACAGGTGCTCGAAAGGTCATGTAAAACTTTCCGCCAGTGTTTTTTATCAGTTACAGGCATAATATTTCACCTTTTATCCTTCTTTGAAAATCCAGTGCTGCATCCTTTGAACCGTCTTATCTTGACGATAACTTATCAAAGGAATCCTTCCATTTCCAGCAGTATCTAATTTAAGCCGGTAAATATTACCGATTTCAGCGGGTGCTTCTGAAAGCAATACCCCGAGAACTCGAAACAGATCCAGTTTATTATTTCCGGCAACAATTCCCAGTTTTCGCATCTTTTCGAGAGAACAATTCAACAACCGGGAAAACCTATTAATAATCTTATCATTTACCGGGTAAGAATCCTGCTGAACATGAGCGCCTACAACCACCTGGAGGTTACGGCCCCGGAAATATTTATCAATTGCTTTCCCAACGATATTTTTTTCAAGTCCCCGCCATCCCGCGTGAATAAGTGCAAACCGGGAATTTTCTGCAACAGGTGTTTCAATAACAAAAACAGGCAAACAATCGGCGGTCAGGACCGTAAGCGCTGCCCGGGAAAGCTTGCTAACCAGGCCATCGGTGGCCGGGTAACAGCTGGAAAATAGGTTCCTCACAAATTCCAGATTCGTCCCGTGAACCTGCCGGGGCTGGTGGTAGGTCACCTCCGGGAAATAAGCAAAAAAATTGTCTCTTACCACCGGTTTCTGGAAATTACAACCCGCGCCGTCCCCCAGGGCAGTTGTTTGACCAAAACTAAATCCCTCTATAAAATCATACTCCAGGGTTACCCAGGGGCCACGATTACGAACGTAATAAGAAGCCTCGCAAACATTGATATCGGAAAAAATAGAGTTCATCTTTCCGGAGCAGATTAAATCTCTATGATATTGGAATCCTGACCTTCCTGGATTCCCTCCTGGATATATTTGTTTACCTGCTTCATCAGTTTCTCGAAGTTTTGATGGGCGGCAATGAATTGCTGAAAAACAGAGCTGGACTCCAGTTTCTGGGAAAGTTGCTGAAGTTCCTGTTTTTCCTCGTCCGAAATTTCTTCACCACGCTGGCTCTTCTGAATTAATTTTTGTTCGAGTTCTTTAACTTCCTCAAACTCGTCCCTTGTTTCCTCGTCCTCCTGCAACTTTTCTTCCGCCCTCTTGAGCGCTTTCGCCACTTCAGTCTGCCCTAAAGTCCGACCCAGGCTTTTAGACTCTTTTTGTATTTTTTCTTCGTTCCACTCCATAAATAATACCTCCAAAAACAAAGATTAATTTGAACCTACTAAGTTAACAGTTTCCTCCCCCTGCTGTCAATTGTTCCCCCGGACAGCTGCGGTTTTCATTTGTGCTGGCAGGTAGGACAAAAATATGTGCTGCGGCCGGCAAGTTTTATCTTTTTAACCTCGCCGGAACATTTTACACAGCTTTCCCCTTCTCGCCCGTACACACGGTGCTGGTCGGCATAGCTACCGGTTTCCCCGCCCGTGTTACGATATGTGGTTGCCGAACCATCCGGATCCAGCGAAGAACCACCGGCCTTTATTGCTTCTTTCAACAGCCGGGGAATGATTTCATAAAGCTGATTCCGTTCGGATTTCTTTATTTTATTTGCCCGCCGGCGGGGATCAATTCCAGCTTCAAAACAGATTTCACTGGCATAAATATTACCAATCCCCGCCAGAAAAGACTGGTCCATAAGCAAGCTCTTCAGACTCGCCCGCCGGCCTTCAAAACCCGTTTCAAACGCCTGGCGGGTATAATTCTCTTTCAACGGATCAGGACCCAGTGATTCTAATTTTTCATGCCGGGAATATTCTTCGTCAGCACACCAGTAAAACCTGGTAAACCGGCGCATTGAAGTGAAATATAGTTTTTTTACCTCGGAACCGGAAAATTCAAGAACTAATTTCACCCTGTCGGGCTTTTCGGGAGGCTGGTTCTGATTCCAGACTTTCCCGGACATCCGGGGGTGAAAAATAAGCCAGCTATGACCAATGTTAAGAAGCAAATATTTACCATAACGGTCCAGGCAATTAAGTTTCTTCCCCTGTAAAAGATCTGCCACCTTTTCAGGAGTCAGGGGAGAAGTAAAAATATCCGGATCGGAAGCTTCCACCCTTTCAATCTTCCTCTCTTCAAAAGGTTTCAATCCCCGCCGGATAACTTCAATTTCCGGTAGTTCGGGCATATATTTACCTCCCGGGTTAATTCTGTTTCTTGTTTCTGGTTGCTTGTTTTTAAACTATGCCGGCCCTGCAGGCCTTAATCCGGGGCCTAACCGTTATCTTTTTTTATTGTTTGATTATAAAATTCGAGTGTTGGTGATATAATTATGGGTCAAATTAAACCTGTTTTCCGGAGACTTAGAAAAATATGAATCACAAACACCTGAAGATAATTATAGCAATAATAGCAGTCCTTACATTAATTTTAATTGGCTACTGGCGTTCTCTCCCCGGAGAAATTAATGTTGCCTCGGGGGAATTTACGACCATGGGGACCTATCTTTCTATCACTGCTCACCCCGACAGTTCCCGGACCCGGGAAGCTATAAAACAGGCTTACCAGGAGACTGAGCGGTTAAACAAAAAATATTCAACTCACCGGGAGGACAGCTTGATTTCTAACATCAAAGACCGGGCCCCCGAACCTGTTGAAGTTGATGAAGAATTTATTTTTCTGCTTGAGAAAGCCAGGAATTTCTGGGAAGTCACCGGTGGAAAATTTGATATAACGGTGGGACCGCTTGTGGAGCTGTGGGGTTTCTACCGCCAGGAGGACTCAATTCCCGCCCCGGAAGAAATATCCGAGACCAAAAAACAGGTGGGATTTGATAAAATAAAAGTTGAAAACAGACGGATAAGTCTTCCTTCCGAAAAGATGCGTCTTGATTTTGGAGCTTTTGTTAAAGGCTATGCCGCCGACCGGATGGCCAAAATACTTCGAGATAACGGGGTAGAAAATTTCCTGGTCAACCTCGGGGGGAATATCTATGCCGGTGGAAAATCTCCCGATAATACCGGCTGGACAATCGGTCTCCGTGATCCCCGGCAGACCGAAAAAATTAACGGCGTTATAAAAATTTCAGATGCGGGGGTGGCAACAAGTGGAGACTACGAGCGAATGTTCATCCACGAGGGAGAAAGATACGCCCACATTATTGATCCCCTGGCGGGCCGGCCGGTCAAAGGAACCGCAGCAGTAACCACCATCGCCCCGGACGCTCTGACGGCCGATTTATTCTCCACTTCCCTGTTTTTAACCGGCCCGGCGGCTTATGCCGGTACAGGGGAGCTGAAAGGCTTTCTGCTTGCCAGGGCCGACAACGATCAACTTGAATTTCGAGTTACAAGAGATTTTGCAAACAAACTGATATCCGTAGAAGGTTCCCTTGAAAACTACCGGCTTATTGAAGAACTGAAATCCGAAAATTAACCACTATAGTAAACCGGACCAAACAGTTTTTTGAACTTATGGCCGGGATCTGTTAAACTACTGCTTATCAAATTGAACACTGACCGGTTATTTTCTGCCGGCATTTAATAAAAATGAGTACGGTTTGTTTTAATAGACTATTTTTATTAAAATTTCAAAAACAGGATAATAAAAGATGGGATTACTAACCCGATCACCAACCTTCAAGGGCGGCGTACATCCGCCAGAATATAAAGAATCCACCCGTCAAAAAGCCATCCGGACTTTACCGGCCCCGGGTAAACTTATCCTCTCGCTCCACCAGCATATAGGTGCTCCGGCCAAACCGATTGTAGAAAAAAATGAGGAAGTTTGCCGGGGACAGCTTATAGCTGAACCGGATGATTTTTTCTCAGCGGCGCTGCACGCTCCTCTCTCCGGGAAAATCAAAAAAATAGAAAACCATCTTACCCCTACCGGCGAAGGTAAAGAAAGTATTATTTTGGAAGTGGACGAAGAACAGAAAGAAAAAGATTTTATGGAGACTTATTCTTCCCTTGAAAAAATAACTCCGGAGGAAATCATAAACAGAACCAGGGAAGCCGGAATTGTTGGCCTGGGTGGAGCCGGGTTTCCCACTCACGTTAAACTTGCCGGCGGCCAGGAAAATGATATCGACACGGTAATCATTAACGCTTCCGAATGCGAACCTTATCTTTCGGTAGACCACCGGATAATGCTGGAAAAATCCGACCGGCTGATCACCGGACTAAAATTAATAATGAAAGCCGTGGAAGCCGAGAGGGGAATCATAGGGGTGGAAGAGAATAAAACTGATGCCGCTCAAAAATTAGGGGAAAAGATTGATGATTCTAACCTGGAAGTTAAAATCCTCAAAACAAAATATCCCCAGGGCGTCGAAAATATGCTGGTATATGCTTTAACCGGGCGCAAGGTAGCACCAACCAGCCTGCCCCTGGAAGCGGGAGTGGTTGTGAACAATGTAAATACCGCTCTGGCTCTATCAGAAGCGGTATTTGAAGGAAAACCGTTAATCGAGCGACCGGTTACCCTGGCCGGCCCGGCGGTTCCCGAACCGGGAAATTACCTGAGTCCGATCGGGAGCCCCTATAAAAATCTCCTGTCAAAAGGTAAGGTTGATTTTAACGAAGTTCGGATGGTTGTGGACGGGGGCCCGATGATGGGAGACCCACAGTCTTCACTTGAAATTCCAACAGTAAAAACAACCGGCGGAGTTACAGTTTTTGACAGGGAAAATATCACTTTCAAAGATGAATATTCTTGCATACGTTGCGGGCGATGCGTGAGTCACTGTCCCCAGAAGCTGGTCCCTTCCCGGCTTGCCAAACTTGTCCGGGAAGAGAAATTTGAGCAGGCTAAAAAAGAAGACGTGGCCGGCTGCCTGGAGTGCGGGGCCTGTTCGTATGTCTGCCCCTCGGGAATACCGCTCGTCCACTGGCTTCAGTTTGGCAAAAATATCAAAGAAAACCAGGAGCAAGGTGACTGAATATTGAGTTCTAACAATAACAATTTTTTACTTAAAAGTTCACCTCATTTTTTGGACGGGGAAACCACACCCGGGATTATGCGCTCGGTTTTGCTGGCCCTGGTTCCGGCGGTTATTGCCGCCGTATATTTCTTTGGTCCCGGGGCCCTGGCAATTATTTTGACCAGTATAATAGCGGCCGTGGCCACCGAAGCAGCGGTGTTGTATATTAGAAACAAAAAAATTGCTATCCGGGACGGCAGCGCCGTAGTTACCGGACTGCTGCTGGCTCTCTGCCTGCCGCCAAATTTTCCGTTGACCCTGACCGCGCTGGGAGCTGTGGTCGCCATATTACTGGGCAAACAAATTTTCGGCGGTCTCGGGGATAACATATTTAATCCGGCCCTGGTGGGAAGAGCCTTTTTGCAGGCGGCCTTCCCCGCCGAACTCACAACCTGGGCGGCACCGTTTTTCTATCAACACACTGCCGGAATTTCCGAGGCAACTCCCCTGGCCCAATTTTTATATGAAGATATCAAACTGACTGCCACTTACCGGGAATTGTTTTTAGGTAATATCAGTGGTTCTCTCGGTGAAACTTCCGCTCTGGCGATTTTGATTGGAGGGGGATATTTGCTTTTGCGCCGCCATATCGACTGGCGGATTCCTGTTGGACTGCTGGGAACTGTTTTTATCCTCGGAGGTATTTTTCACCTGGTGGATCCCACTTATCCTCCTCCGCTGTTTCACCTGCTGGCGGGCGGATTGCTGTTCGGAACTTTTTTTATGGCCACCGACATGGTTACAACCCCGGTCTCAGCGACAGGAAGCTGGATTTTTGCAACCGGCTGCGGCGTTTTAGTTGTAGTTATCCGCCTGTTCGGGGGCGCTGACGAAGGAGTTATGTTTTCGATTTTGCTTATGAACTCCGTAACTCCGCTTATTGATCGCTACACCAGACCGGCGATGTTTGGTAAAAAGGAGACAGAACAGTGAAATTAACCTTACGAATGATTATAACCCTGGTGATTATTACTATGTGCTCGGCGGCGGTTCTGTCCGGAATTAGCCGCTGGGCGGAGCCACGGATTGAAAAACACGCACTGGCAGCAAGGCAACGGGCAATTCTTACCCTGCATCCGGCCGCCGAAGATTCCCGCGAAATAGCTCAATACGGTCCGGATGATCTACCGATCTTCGCCACCCGTGATGATGCCCAAAACACGACTGGCTATGCTTTTACGGCCGTCGGAACCGGCTACCAGGGGGAAATAAGGTTGATGGTGGGAACCAGCCCAACTCTTGACCGCCTGACTGGGATAGTTATTCTCGCCCAGGTGGAAACCCCGGGGCTGGGAGCTCGAATAGGTGAAAAAACCGAAGATCCGGAGACAAAAGAAGACTATAAATTCCGCAATTGGTTTCAGGGTTTAAAACCGGAGCCAAAAATAGAATACGTCCGCAATCAAATCCCCGAGCAGGACAACCAGGTTCGAGCAATTACCGGGGCTACAATATCTTCGGAATCAGTGGTAGAGATAATCAATGAGGCTTATCCGGAAGTGAAGAAAATAATCACGGAAAAAGAAAATATTCAACCAGGGGTCTCCAATGAGTAATTCAAGTAAACTCAAAAATATTTTTACCCGGGGGATATGGGCCGAAAATCCTGTTTTCCGCCAGCTTTTGGGAATGTGTCCGACGCTGGCGGTTACCAACACGGCAATTAACGGCCTGGCGATGAGCCTGGCGACTTCTTTTGTGTTAATCAGTTCCAGCACTATAGTGGCTATTATTAAAAAACTGATTCCCCGCCAGGTACGTATAGCCTCTTATATAGTCGTCATAGCCACTTTCGTAACCATGGCCGACCTTGTCCTGGCGGCAGTATTTCCGGAAATAAGTGCCGAGCTGGGCCCGTATGTGCCGCTTATTGTTGTTAACTGTCTTATTTTAGGCCGCCAGGAAGCGTTTGCTTCTAGAAATCCCGTCCATTATTCAATTGTTGACGCCCTGGGGATGAGTCTTGGTTTCACACTGGCGCTGCTGGTTCTTTCCTCAACCCGGGAAATCCTGGGCATGAACGCCCTTTTCGGAATTGCTCTTACCGAAGGCTGGCATTTGCCCTGGTTGATAATGATTCTTCCGGGCGGGGCATTTCTTTCCCTTGGATTCCTGGTGGGACTGGCTAATTATCTATCTGTAAAAGTGGGTGAAAAATAATGGAACCACTGTTGATCTTCATTTCAGCAGTTTTAGTTAATAATTTTGTTCTCACCTATTTTCTTGGCATCTGTCCTTTCCTGGGCGTATCCAACCGCCTGGATTCAGCTTTCAGCCTTGGTATGGCTACAACCTTTGTTATGTCAATAACAGCGGTCGTAAGCTGGCTGATAAATAATTTGCTGCTGATACCTTACGATCTGCAGTATCTGGAGTATGTCTCTTTTATTCTCGTGATTGCTTCTCTCGTCCAGCTTGTGGAGATGTTCATCCAGCGGGTCAGCCCTCCTCTCTACGAAACACTGGGGATATTTTTGCCCCTGATTACCACCAACTGTGCCATTTTAGGACTGGCCCTTTTTGCCTCGTTAAGAGAATACAGCTTCCTGGGGACAATGTTTTACGGTGTCGGCGCCGGGGTGGGCTTCACCCTGGCTATCAGTATTATGGCCGGCATCCGGGAGAAACTGGAGTTTGCCGATGTCCCCGAACCTTTTGAAGGCGCCGGAATCACCCTGCTGATTGCCGGTATCCTGGCCCTTGCCTTCATGGGCTTTGGCGGGATGATAACTATATGATCATTGAACCAATCGCAGTTATCAGTCTTGGTTTCCTGGGTCTTATTTTTGCCGCCGGACTGGCCCTGGCCCACCGGACTCTAAAACAGGAGGAAGATCCCCGCCAGGAAAAAGTTACAGAGACCCTCCCCGGAGTCGACTGTGGGGCCTGCGGTTACTCAAGCTGCAAGGCAATGGCGAAAGCAATCGTGGCCGGAGAAGCAACTCCCGTCGGCTGCACGGTGGCTAATGAAGAAAGTATAAAAGATATTGCCGATTTTATGGGAATTTCTCTCAGCCGGGAAGTCGAAGGGAAAGTTGCCCGCCTTCTCTGCCGGGGGGATATGGAGAAAGCTAAAAAGAGGGGGGAATACGTGGGTATTTCCTCCTGCCGGGCTGCGGAGCTGGCCGCCGGTGGACCAAAATTATGCACTTACGGCTGTTTGGGTCTGGGGGATTGCGTTAGAGCCTGCGATTTTAACGCCCTGTATATGAACGATAAGGACCACCCGGTGGTGGTTGAAGAAAACTGTGTCGCCTGCGGAGCATGTGTGGAAGCCTGCCCCCGGGACCTGTATGAGCTTCATCCGGAAAACCGGGAACTTTTTGTCTGGTGTAAATCACACGACGATACAAAAAGAGCTCGCAAAGCCTGTGAGGTGGCCTGTATCGGCTGCGGATTATGTGCGAAATTATGTGACGGAGTGGAGATGGATGATAACCTGGCCGTGGTCAACCACGAGGAAACAGACTCCTGTGACCCCGGAGTGGAAAAATGTCCGACCGGGGCCATAGCCTACATAAATAATACCGAAGAGGATTAATACTGCCTTGCCCCTGGCCGAAGTAATAAAAATTGACCGTGAAAACGAACAGGTTACTTTGCGCCTGCAGGACACCAGTGCCTGCGAAGATTGCGAAACGCTGGGGTGCGGTCTTCCGGGACGGAATGAAGTTAAAGTTCCGGTTAATCAACAGCTTGAACTAAAAATCGGAGACACCGTCGTGGTTGAAGAAACTAAACCCGCTCTCTGGGCGGCGGGCAGTCTGCTTTTTGTGCTCCCTCTGCTCCTTTTTATTGCCGGAACCAGCATTGGCTATTATACAGCCGGTTATTTTGACTGGCCAAAGACTGAACTTATAGGATTTTTTGGGGGTATCCTATTAATATTAATTTCCCTGCCTTTTATTCGTGAGGCCGGCCGCCGGCTGGCTGCCGATAAAGAGGCCTATACCGTCCAGGCAATTCATACAGCAGTCGATAGTTGCCCGGATAGTTAAAACAGTTCCTGGTTGCTGGTTTATAGATCTGTTAGTAAATTAATCCAGTAATTTTTTGAAATTTTTACGGAACTTATTGCGGTCTTCTTCCCCAAATGCCGAAGGTCCTTTTGTTTTTTTCCCGGCCCGGCGGGCCTGGGAAGCTTCATGTCTCAGGTGCAGTCGCCAGTGGATATCCTCGTTATCCGGCCGTTCTCCCCGGAATCTTATCACCCGCCGTCCTCCTCCCAGGACTAAAGCCGCCAGGCCCAGGTCATCTGTTACCACGATATCACCGGGTGCACTGTGATTATAAATATAATGATCGGCCCCGTCCCGGCGGTCGGTTGAGCGGTGAAGTTCCACGTTATCTTCTTCAGCAGCAAGCTGATGGTGACGGTTACAGACCAGGTGAACAGGGCAGTTTTCGGCCAGCTCAAGAATATCCTCGACAACAGGACAAGCATCGGCATCAACATATATTGCGAAAGTAGTTTCGACATCCAAAATTATTTATTCTCCTTTATTCCCTAAAAATTATAGGATAGTCTATTAACCCTCTCCGAAAGGGGGGCTCCTTAAAATAGCTTGTAAAAGGAATGTTTTTTATGAAAACAAAACCCATTTTTACCGGCTTATTTTTACTTTTTGTTTTCGTTATTTTATCTTACATGGGCCTAAATTATAATATTTCAGATGGTCTAAAAAGCAAATATCTATCTGCGGAAGCCAGTGAACCGGGCGATCAAAAGGCCGCTGTGCGAACAAACATAGAAAATAATAGCGATACTGCCAGTCAATTTTACGACCACAGCCGGCTGCTTGCCAGTCTAAGTGAGGAACTTGTTTATCATACCGGAGATACCATACCAGTCGTAAAAATCAGGGAAACGCCCCGGGTCGTCCTGTTTTTTACCGCCTCCTGGTGCGGGCCCTGTCGGGCGGTTTCCCCGGACCTGGTAAAATTTTATGAAAATTATCGGCCAAGCGGCGAATTTGAATTTATTCACATCAGCCGGGACCGATCAAAAGAAGCTAAACAGGATTATCTTAAAGAATATGAAATGCCCTGGCCGGCAATCCCCTACGAAAATATTTCTGACAGTGGTATTAACGATAAATTCAATGTGCGCGGGATTCCACATTTGATTGTTCTTGATGACCAGGGGGGAATTATTACCCGCGGCCACCCTAATAGTCTTATGGAAAAAATAAAGAATTTATTCTGACATTTAAGTCCATTTCTGAAATTTAGCCCCTTTAACTTTTTGCGGTGACCTTTACCGGCAAACATATTTTATTCGCGCAATTTTGAAATTGTATCCAAAAAAATAATTTTTGATAAAATAATTGGATCAAAAAAGGTAATCCCGAAAATGAGTTCGTTCAGCTGTCCTCATTTTAACTTCAGTCGCGATAGATGTATGCGTCTTGATAAAGACAAAAATCTTTTTAAACCAATTGGTGATATTGATGAAAAATATTGAAGGAGAAGTAAATAATCTTTTTGAACTTAATGATTCCACTGAAAGAACCCTGAAAGAAGCACCCGAGGTTATACTGGCCCAGGATGAAGAAGAGCTGCGGGAACTGGCCGTGCCGGGAAAACCCGGGGAATGGTTTGAGGTCTCTTACCAGGCCGGTGATGAAAAAATCGTGGAAGCGAAGGCATGCCGGGTAAAAAACGGGGTGGCGGTAAATTATATTGAACCGTATATGCGCCGCCGGGACCCGGAAGCTATGCTTATTGGCGATGATTTGCCTACAGATAAAAGACGTTATAAAGATGAACAGGGAGCAGAATTTGCCCCACTGCGGGAAGAGACTTACAGCTGGCTGGCCGAGCAGAAATTATGTATTTTCCCTTTCATGTCCGGACATGAATCTTACGGTATACCTTCCCTGGCAATAGCCCCCGCCAATGCCGGTTTTTTTGCACTCGGGCTGGGACTTCTGCAGGGGATCTGTGATATTGACGAACTTGAAAAACCATTTTCTCCCCGGGTCTATTTGAACGTCGCTCCCCCGTTTCGTCATACCCATTTCGACGGTAATCAGCGGGTAGTTCACAACCGCAGTAAAACCCAGCATGAAATTTTTAGTTATAACCTCTATCCCGGTCCCAGCGCCAAAAAAGGTGTCTACGGCGCTCTGCTTCACTTCGGTCGTCTCGAAGGCTGGACAACCACCCACGCCTCCACGGTAAAAACCAGGACTCCCTACAATATGAAAAGTGTTTTTATGCACGAAGGTGCCAGCGGAGGCGGAAAAAGTGAAATGAACGAACATCTGCACCGGGACGATGACGGTTCAATTCAACTCGGTCACAACCTGGTAAGCGGCGAGGACAAGCACCTGGTTCTGCCCCGGTTTAATAAATTAATGCCCGGAGCGGACGATATGGTCCTCTGTCACAAAGATCTACAGCAGGATAACGGGAAACTGACCACCATTGACGCTGAAAACGGCTGGTTTATCAGGGTGGACCATATTGACAGCTATGGGACCGACCCGGATATTGAAGCCCGCTCAGTTTCGCCCGAAATTCCCCTGCAATTTTTTAACATTGACACTCAACCCGGAAGCACAGCTCTCGTCTGGGAACATATTGAAGATGAACCCGGTGTTCCCTGTCCAAATCCCCGTTTTGTTCTGCCGCGTAAAGCTGTCCCGGACATCAGGACCGAACCGCTGGACATAGATATTCGTAGTTTTGGCGTCCGGACCCCCCCTTGCACAAAAGAAGATCCCAGCTACGGTATCCTGGGAATGTTTCACGTTCTACCCCCGGCTCTCGCCTGGCTGTGGAGACTGGTATCTCCCCGGGGGTTTGCCAATCCCAGCATAGTGGATACTGAAGGAATTCAAGCGGAAGGAGTCGGTTCCTACTGGCCGTTTGCAACCGGACGGAAAGTCGACCACGCCAACCTGCTCCTGGAACAGTTTATGAATACTCCGAACGTTCTCAACGTTCTCTGCCCGGTCAAACACGTGGGGGCCTGGAATGTGGGGTTTATGGCTGAATGGATAATGCGGGAATACCTGCCCCGGCGGGGAGGGATGCTGGAAAAAAACGAATTAACACCCGCCAGGTGCAGTTTGCTGGGTTATGCTTTAACCGAACTGATCGTGGAGGGCTACGAAGTATCCCGCGCTATGCTGGAGGTTAACCACCAGCCGGAAATTGGTCCCGAAGCTTACGATGAAGGAGCGGAGATTTTGACCTCCTTCTTCAAGGAACAGGTCCGGCAGTTTTTAACCGACCGGCTCCATCCTCTCGGCCGGGAAATTATTGAATGTTTCCTGGAAGACGGCTCTGTGAAGGAGTTCGATAATTTCATTGAAACCAATCAAATCATTGAATCCTGACTGCTGATTTTTATCAAATTTTTGTTTTTCTGAGACCGGGGGTCCGGTAATAATGAAACAGGTTGCGGTGCTCGCAAGTTGTATAATGGATCTTTCGTTTGAGGTTAAAAGTTTTCCCCGGGCGGGGGAAACCGTTAGCTGCGAGAATTTTCACACCGGTTTTGGTGGTAAAGGGGCCAACCAGGCGGTAGCCGCCGCCAAAACAGGAGCCGATGTCCGTGTTTTTGGTGCGGTCGGCGATGATCATTATGGAGAACAGACAATTGAAAATTTCAATTCATTCGGAATTGACTGCACCGGTCTTTGGCAAATAGATGACTCCGGCACCGGACTGGCCTCAATATATGTTGATTCTGAAGGGGAAAATGAAATAGTTATCGCTCCCCGCGCAAACCACCGGCTTAGTATAGAAGATCTCGACCGGCTCCCCGCCAACTGGTTTGAGGTTGATTTTTTAGCCGGTGTCCTTGAATTAAAAGATAAAATCCTCGTGGAAGCCTTCAGCCGGGCCGTTGATTTTAACGCAACCACCGTCCTTAACGGCGCTCCGGCAAGAAAAATTCCGGATGAACTGTTTGAACTTGTCGACTGTCTCATAGTTAATGAAACAGAAGCAGAAATGTTTTCCGGAAGAAGTTTTTCAGAAAATAATCCTGCGGAGATTACGGCCGAATTAACCAGCCGGGGACCGGAAAGAATAATTTTAACCCTTGGCGCCGGCGGAGCACTTATTTATGAGAACAATGAGCTTGAAAAAATCGAGGGTCAACAAGCTGAGG